>SLAT01000164.1 GCA_007126715.1 Roseinatronobacter sp. | reverse complement strand
GGGCTTTTGGGCCTGTCAGGACACAGCGCAGATATGCGCGCACTGGCCGAGGCGGGGACAGACGCCAGCCAGTTTGCCATTGCGCATTTCTGCTATTGGGCGGCGCGCCATGCTGGTAGCATGATTATGGCCATGCGCGGGTGCGATGCAGTGGTCTTTACCGGCGGTATTGGTGAGAATGCAGCCCATATCCGCGCCGCAATTCTAAAGCAGATGGATTGGCTTGGCGTGGAAATCGACCCTGCGCGCAACCAATCGGGTGGCCCACGACTGAGCACGGATGGGGCGCGCGTGGCGGTCTGGGTTGTCGCAGCGGATGAAGAGCGCGAAATTGCACGTGACGTGATGCGTCTGATGCCCGGCGCACCCAAATAAGGCCGTGGGGAATGTGGTGGGGTTGCTACAGCGCTTTGTGGTTCCTGATCCTCTGAAAACAAGCTACCGTTTCGGCGCTTGGGGCAGGTAAGCCATTGCAACGGTCGTTGGTCGTAAGTTGCAGGCGCAGCCTATGCTTCAGGCAGACTATGCCAATTTACCCCTTCATAGAACGGAGATGTTCATGCCCCTGCCGGTTTTCCATATGGTCGAGTCCGCGCCGCAGCCTGTTGCAACCTTTTCTCATGCCTCGGAAATTGACGGCTGGGTGTTTCTGACAGGTCAGATGCCCACTTGGCCCGGAGAACCAGACCGCGCCCTGCCCGATGGTATAGAGGCGCAGACCCGGCGGGTTATGGACAATCTGATCCTTGTGCTGGAGGGGCTTGGGCTAAGCCTGAAAAATGTTGCGCAAGCGCGCGTCTATCTTACCCATTTTGACCGTGACTATGCGACCATGAACGAAACATACAAAGACTACTTTGAAGAAGGGAAGCTGCCAGCGCGCACCTGCATTGGTGTAAGCGGTCTTGCAGTTGGCGCTTTGGTCGAGATCGACCTTGTTGCCAAACGCCCCTGATCCTTTGGGCGGGGGGTGTCGTTAAGGTCTTGCTGCGTGTTGTGGGTTCGGCTATTTGTTAAGTTAATCCTAACATAGTTTAGCATAAATGTTGCTAAATGTAAGAAGGACTTAACTAAATCCATGTCTATCCGCTTGCTGAAAACGCTGATTGCAGTTGCTGACCACAAGACTTTTGGTGCGGCGGCTGATGCGGTTTTTATAACCCATGCCGCTGTCAGCCAGCAAATGCGCGCGCTGGAAGAAGATCTTGGGCTGGTCTTGTTTGACCGCACCCGCCGCACGCCGGAATTGTCACCAGTCGGGCGCAGCGTCGTGGCGCGCGCGCGCAAGATCGTTCAGGATTATGACAATCTGGTCCCGTCGGTTCTTGGGGATGAGGGGTTTCAGGGCGAATTGGCGCTGGGCGCTGTCCCGACAACTTTAACCGGATTGACCCCGATGGCCATGTCGGTCCTGCGCAGCAAGCACGAAGGGTTGCGGTTGCGCATCTACCCCGCCCTGACCTCTGCCTTGCTGAACGGAATTGATCGCGGCCATCTGGATGTGGCGCTTGTCAGCAAGCCGGTGATGCTGCCTGTCGGTATGCGGTTTCTGGATATTGCACAAGAACGCCTGCATCTGGTCACCTCGGTCGAGATCGCAGAGACGGACGCGATCCAGATCCTGAAAAAGCACCCTTTCATCCGCTTCAACCGCGATGCGGTCGTGGGAACGCTTATTGAGACATGGCTTCAAAACGCAGGCGCGCGGGTGACCGAAACAATGGAGCTTGAAAACCTTGAGGCGATTTCCAGCATGGTTCACGCCAATCTGGGCGTCTCGATCGTTCCGGCGCCTTGTGTGGTAAACCCATCTGCCTTGCCCCTGCGCTGGCTGCCTTTGGGAGAGGATGCGCCCTCTCGTGTTCTGGGTCTGGCCTTTGCCAGGGAAAACCCCAAGATCCGCGTGATCGAGGAGATCCACAAAGCGTTTCTTCATGCCGTGGACAGTGCCGCGCCGCCGCAGGGGCAGGCGCAAGAATGAGTTGGCATGACATCGCCTTTATCCTTGCCGGTGCGTTGGCGGGCGGGTTTATCAACGGGCTTGCCGGTACTGGCACTGCACTATTTGCACTTGGGTTTCTGATGGTCGCACTGGACCCGATCAGCGCGGTCGGGGTCGTGACGCTGATGTCTGTGGTCACCGGCTTGCAGGGGTTGTGGGAAATTCGCAAGGCGCTGCGCTACAATGTGGCGCGGCTGATGCGGTTTATCCTGCCGGGGCTGGCGGGTGTGCCTGTTGGCGTAACGCTGCTGACATTCATCAATGCCGAAATACTCAAACTGCTGATAGCGGCGTTGCTGATCCTCTATGGCGGGTTTTTCAGCTTTCGCAGAAACCTGCCGAAATTCGAGCGTCGGACCCCTGTTCTTGATAGTATGATGGGGTTTTCGGGCGGTTTTCTGGGTGGCATGGCGGGGCTGTCGGGCGCGTTGCTGGTCATCTGGTGTTCCATGCGCCCTTGGCCAAAGGCGGAAACCCGCGCTGTGTTGCAGCCGTTCAATGTCAGTATTCTGGGAACAACCACGGTCATGCTGTGGTGGCGCGGGGTCTATACCTCGACCACAATGACCGCGTTTCTGATCGCCTTGCCCGCGTCTTTTCTGGCCGTTCAGGCGGGGTTATGGGTGTTCCGAAGGACCAGCGATATGGTTTTTCGCAGGTTGCTTATCGGGCTGTCCTTGTTGCTGGGGCTGGGCCTGCTGGTGAATGTGCTCTGGTAAAAACTGCCGCGCGGGTCAGGCGGTGGGCTTGGCCACGTGTACGGTTACGCGATGCACGACATTATTGGCAAATCCGCCAAGGTTATAGCCAGCGTCCAGCGGCTGAATATGCCCCTCGGCATCTGTCGCGCGGCAGGCAAGGGTGTGTTGACCCGGTGTGGCATCCCACTCGATCTGCCATGCAGACCATGCGTAGCGGTCCGAAGGCGGTGACAGCTCGGCCTCTTGCCAGACGCCATTGAGCAGCACCTCGACCTTTTCAACCGGCACACCATCGCCCGACCATGCCCGGCCCGTCAGCGTGACGAGGCCGGGTTTCAGCCAGCGCGCGCGGGTAAACCAATCGGGCACGCCGGGAGGCTTCATCAAGGATTTCACATGGAGTCGGTTCACCGGCGTGCCGGGGTCATCCGCATGGGCGCGAAAGCGGTAAGTCTCGACCTGCTGAAACCCCTGATAGCGCGAGGTAAGCGCGTCGATCCGGTTCAGCCATTTGACCGAGGCCATGCCATACCAGCCCGGCACGATCAGACGCAGCGGCGCGCCATGCTGCGGCAAAAGCGGTGCGCCATTCATGCCCCAGACCAGCATCACATCAAGCTGCGCAATCTCTTGCGGGGTCAGGCTGCGTCCGTAGAAATGTGGCACACCCTTGTCATAGCCGTAATCCGCGCCGGTGAAGGCGAAATCCTTCACATTCGCTTTTGGCTTTGCGCGTTCGATCAGCGGCGCAAGCGGGGTGCCTGTCCATTCCGATGTTCCAACCGCCTCATACATCCAGGGCATCGACAGCGGGCGCGGGGTCATGCCCGCGCGCCCATTGCCCGCACATTCCAGTGTTACGGGCCGCGTGATCTGTGGCAGGTCCATGATTTCCGCCATGTTCAGGCTGAAAGGGGCGTCAAACGCGCCCGAAAATTCCAGCACATGGTCTGCGGCGGACAGGACCGGCACATCGAAATGGTTCAGCAGATAATGCAGTCCGGTAGGCGTGATGTCACAACCCAGCGTTTCAAGCAAAGCGCCGGAATTGCGGTTTGCAAGCGCGACTTCCTCGCGTGTGAACTCCGCAATCGTGTTGCGGGTGGACGTGGTCGAGAAAGGGTTGTCCGTCATGTTAGATCACCTCATCAGCGCGATCATCGCTTTCGCCATAGCGTTTTAGCACGGCGGGTTTGGTGCCTGCATACACGCGCTCGATATTTTCGGCAATCTTCGCATTCTCCCGCTCGAACAGGCAATCGCCTTTCATGTCTGACGCCACAATAAACGGCCCTATCTTGTTGCAGCGGATGACCCACATGGCTTGTGCAAGTCCCAGTTCCTCATTCCAGTGAACGGCCTCGACCTTTTCCACGCCGCGCCCAAGCAATGCGCCCGTGCCATAGCCCACGGTGGACAGATAGATCGCGCCATTGGGCACAAAATATTCCCTGTAATCGCGCGAGGTCATTCCCCCCTTGCCGATAATCAGCTTGGCGCCTGTCTTTGCCATCCATTCGGGCAGCCATTTTGCAAAGCGGAAAGAGGCGGTCGCGGTGACCGCGCCCATGTCAAATGATCCATCTGCATTGATCCGGGCTGCGGGCGAGCAATGGAAGTTGGCTGCACTCTCTGACGGCAACTCCATCGGGATATTCGCCTGCTGTTCCAGTGCGCGCATATAGACGCCTTCGCGCGCCGTATACATCAGCCCATCAAGATAGACGATATCGCCCAGCTTCAGTTCGGCAATCGCCTCGGGGGTCGGGGTGGTGGACAGGCGTATCTCGCGCACGCTCATTCTGCGGCCTCCTGTGCGGGTTCCCAATCGACAGTTTCGCGGCGCTGATAGGGGGTGAACCAGTCCGGGTCCGTGCGGTATTCAACCCGTCCATCGGGCCAGAGCCGCGCCACAGCGCGCCGCGACGACAGGCAAAACGCGTGCACAGACATGGGCATGCCGCCGGTGTGGCAATAGCCCACTTCTATATTGCAATCGATCACCATATTCTTGCCGACAAACCCCATCGCCCCCATGCCGATGGAATTGCCCAACTCCTTGAACTCGTCTTCCATTTCAGCGATGCGCGGGTCGGAATTTCGGCTGCCCACGGTGCGCAGAACAGATGCGCGTTTGCCAAGGGTCATGCAGGTGTCTTTCGACCCGCCCAAGCCGATGCCGATGATTGCAGGTTGGCAGGCCAGCCCGCGCTTGCCAAATGCCATCAGACTGTCGAGGTAGAAGCGCTTGATCCCCTGCACCCCGTCAGACGGAAACAACATGCGGTAATCCGTGCCGAACAACCCGCCCTTGTGAACGGTGATAAGGTCGATCCAGTCGCCCGACGGTTCAAACCCGTATTCGATTTCGGGCGCGCCGATGCCGACATTATTGTTATGGTCGGTGCGCCAAAGCGGGTGCACGCGGTTGGGGCGTAACGGCACACCATTGGTTGCGCTGGCGGTGGCACGGCGCAAAGCGCCCTCCAGTGCTACCATGCCGCCCTGAACCTGTGCATCATTGCCCATTTTTACGAACCAGCGCGGCACACCGGTATCGCCACACATGGCGCGGCGATCTTCTTTCGCGGCCTCATAATTGTCGAGCATGGCTTTGAGCACAAAGGATGACAGGTCGCCATCCTCGGTTCTTGCCGCTTCTTGCAGCCCGTCGAGATAGTCTTGCGGAATCTCGATGGCCGCCTTGTCCATAAGCCGCTCGGCGGTGGTCTGGATCAGGTCGAGGGGGATCATCTGCGCCTCCGT
>SLAT01000172.1 GCA_007126715.1 Roseinatronobacter sp. | reverse complement strand
CATGGCTCTGTCGATCCGTTTGCTCAAGTCCATGGCATCCTCGCTTTGCTGTGTGTAATCTTTGCTAGACATATTAGTGTAAATAATACTGGACAGTTTTGGCAAAAGAGTCAAGAATTCCTGACATGGATATCCACAAAGACTCTGTTTTGGTCGTCGGGGCCGGAATTGGCGGCCTTGCAGCGGCAATCAGGCTGGCAGCTTGCGGCCGCGATGTGACATTACTGGATGCGCATGGCTGGCCCGGCGGCAAGATAAGGGTCATGGACAGCCCCGCCGGACCTGTGGACGCGGGGCCAACTGTGCTGACACTGCGCGATGTGCTTGACGACTTGTTCGACGCGGCAGGAACGACGCTGGAGGATCATCTGACCTTGACCCAACTGCCTGTGCTTGCGCGGCATTTCTGGGCCGATGGCACAACGCTTGACCTTTTTCCAGACGCGCGCGCCAATGCCGATGCGATCAACGCAGCCTTTGGCGCAACAGCCCGCACCGAGTTCGAGCGCTTCGAGCGCGAAACACGTGCGCTGTTTAACGCCTTCGACGCACCGATCATGCGCGCGCCCTCGCCCAGCGTCTGGGGGGCAACGCGCGCTGCCCTGACACGCCCATATCTACTGCCTTGGCTACAACCCGGAAAAACCCTGCAAAACATGCTTTCTCAGCGTTTTTCCGACCCGCGCCTGCGTCAGCTTTTCGGGCGCTATGCCACCTATGTGGGCGGAAATCCATTGCACGCGCCCGCCGTTCTTGGGCTTATCTGGCAGGCGGAAGCGGCAGGTGTCTGGGCCGTAAAAGGCGGCATGGCCGAGCTTGCGAAAGCCCTTGCCGGACTGTTCACCCAGTTGGGTGGCACATTGCGCCTCAATACGGCAGTTGCGCGTATTCTCACGGTCAGTGGTCAGGTTTCGGGCGTGCAACTTGCTGACGGCGCAGTGCTCCACTCTCGGCAGGTTATCTTCAATGGCGACCCTGCCGCCCTACCCTATCTGCTTGACACACCATCACGTGCCGTAAAGCACCGCCAGATTCAGCCACGCAGCTTATCCGCACGGGTCTGGACCTTTGGCGCACAGGTTCAGCCGCAAGGTCTTGGGCAAGATGCGCTGGCTTATCACAGTGTTTTCTTTGCCGATGATCCGGCACAGGAATTCGGGCCATTGGCGCGTGGGCAGTTGCCACAATCGCCCACGATCTATGTCTGCGCACAAGACCGCGCGGGACCATCGCCCAAGGGGCACGAGCGTTTTCAATTCATCCTCAATGCTCCGGCACTTGCCGAGGGCGCACGCGACAGCAAGGACACGACATGTCAGAACCATCCTTTCGCGCGGCTGGCGCAATTCGGGCTGCATCTCAGCCCGCAGCCGGACCTGTCCCGCGTGACCACGCCGCAAGAATTCGCGCAGATGTTTCCACACAGCCAGGGCGCGCTTTACGGCCTCAGCCCGAACGGCACCTTGGCCACCTTTCTGAGGCCCACAGCGCGGACCAGCGTGTCGGGCCTGTATCTGGCGGGGGGCGGGGCGCATCCAGGGGCGGGAGTGCCGATGGCAGCGCTTTCGGGCAAACACGCAGCGACAGCGGCCCTCAACGACCGGACTTCCGCCGCGAGGTGGCGCCGAATGGCTATGCGTGGTGGTATATCGACGGGATCAGCGACGACGGCAGCCGCGCCGTCTCGGTGATCGGGTTTATAGGGTCGGTGTTTTCGCCGTGGTATCGTTGGTCTGGGCGGCGCGATCCGCAAAACCATTGCTGCATAAACGTTGTGACATATGGCCCCAAGGGCCGCTTCACCATGACCGACCGTGGCAGGTCCGCGCTGCGCCAAAGCGAAGATGTGTTCGAGGTCGGCCCCTCTTCCATCCGGTGGGAGGGGGACCGGCTGGTGATCGAGGTGAATGAAGTATCCTCGCCGCCGCTGATCAGCCGCGTACGCGGCACGATCACGCTTCACCCCGAGGCACTGTTTGGTCAGACCCACAATCTGACCCCTGATGGCAGCCATAGCTGGCAACCCTTTGCCCCGATCGCGCGGATTGAGGTTGACCTCTCACCCGGTCATCGCTGGTTGGGGCATGGTTATTTCGACGCGAATTTTGGCACTGCCGCGCTGGAGGATGATTTCAATTACTGGACATGGGGGCGCTTTCCCAATCGCGGCGGTGCGACCTGCTTTTACGATGCGGAATTGCGCGATGGGCAGACACAGGAAACCGCCCTGCATTTCCAGCCTGATGGCAAGGTTGAAGACATCAACCCACCGCCGCTGACGCGCTTTGCCCGCAGCCGCTGGGCTGTCCGCCGAGAGACACGGGCCGATTCAGGGTTCCAGCCGCGACAGGAACTGGCAATGCTGGACGCGCCTTTCTACACGCGGGCGGCTGTGCGCACGCGGATTGACGGGGTCGAAAGCGTGGGCGTGCATGAAGCGCTGGACTTGCGCCGCTATGCGCAACCCCTGCTTAAGCCCATGCTGGCTGTGCGGGTGCCGCGCCGGAAAAACTGGGTGTTCTGATCAGCCCGCCCCCCCGACCAGCGACAACCCGCCACTATTCTTTTCCAGATACGGCAAGATCAACTCGCTGATACGGTGTGGCGCTTCTTCGTGCAGCAGATGGCCGTAATCAGCGATCTCGACATATTCCGCACGCGGGATAACGGCAGCGGCATCGCGCGATACGCGCGCAGGAACGGCGCGGTCCTTGTCAGATGCGATCAACAATGTCGGCACCATGATCTGGGGGAGGCGTTCGATCAGCGGCTCCAGTTGCCATTGCGCCATCATGCCCAACGTGCCTTCAACGTGGCGTTTGTCACTGACCAACCGCTGATACAGCGCCACCCCTTCGGGATCGAGCGTCGAGCCAGTGCCCTTCAGCAACATCTCGACCTGATTGCGGTTCGAGACAAGCCGTGTGACAATCGCAGCGACAAAAGGGCTGGCTGACATGGCTTTGGCCAGCTTGGGAAACAACCAGCCCGCAAAGCCATCAAACGGACCTAGCGCGGCGTTCAAACCAATAATGCAGCGTGGCGGGTTTGGCAGAACCTCGGTCATGCGCAGCGCGATTGCGCCACCGGCAGAATGGCCGATAATCGCCACTGGCCGCCAACCCTGATCGGCACATAGGGTCGAGAGATCATCTGCCATTGCATCCAGTCCCAGCCGCATCATGCCACCCGCGCGGGTAAACCCCTGCCCCGGTAAATCCGGCATAATCGCGCGGTAGCCCTGCAATAGGGGCGCGAGACGGTGAAAGCTATGCGCCGAAGCGCCTGCACCATGCAACAGCAACAGATCGGGCCCCTGGCCTAAAACTTGCACATGCCATTCATGGGGACGACACCGGATCACACGAGAATGGGCGCGCAAGGGCCAATCCGAAGGGATGGCCTGCATGTCTAACCCCCCAGTGCAGCACTAAGCGTGCTGGAAAGGCTGCGCGCGTCAGCCCTTGGAAGGGCAATCATGGTTGCCCCCATTTGTGCGCTCAATTCGGCCAGTTGCGGCTTGGGCCGCAAGCTGGTGTCGATGACCAGCGACGGGATCGCCTTGGCCGCGATAATTTTGGCAAGGCGGGTTGCATCAAGCGTTGCCTGCGCGCGGTTGGCGCTGCCATCCAGCGCGATATTGCCGCGCCCATCGGTCAGCACGGCCAATGTCGGTGTCATTCCGTGGCGGCGTGCCTGTTCGGCTGTGGCCAAGGCCACTTCCAGCGCATGGGCCAGCGGAGTGGCCCCGCCGCCGGGCAGGCCCGCCAGTCTGCGCTTGGTCTGCACCAGCGAGCGGGTGGGCGGTAGGCTCAACTCGGCCCTATGCCCGCGAAAGGTGACAAGTGCCACATGATCGCGGCTTGAATAGGCCTCTGCCAGCATCAACTCTACCGCACCTTTTGCCTCGGCCAGTCGCGCAAGGGCGGCAGAGCCAGATGCATCCACCACAAAGATCAGCACGCGGTCGGTCTGTTCCTGATAACGCTTGATGCGGATGTCCGAAGGCATCAGCAGCAACCGGTCAGCCGCGCGCCCCGGCATCATGGCCCGGCGCATTTTTTGCCAGGGGGCTGCCTGGCGCAGCGTCGCAATCACATCGACCCGCGCGCCCGATCCGGGCTTACCTGCGCGTGAGGGCATCGGACGACCCCGGCGCATGGACTTGCGCTTGGCCCCTGCACCGGAATTGGCGCTGGCGGCTTGCCGCGCTGCCCGCGCAGCCTGCAACTGCGCCAACAAACCGGGCGGCAAGGCTGTGCGCGCCGCCTCGATCAGCATCTCATCCGGGATATCCAACTCGCTTTGGTCGCGGTCCTTGTCTTGATCGGGCTGATCCTGTGGCGGCTCTGGCGGTGGGGTGTCGTCCTGATCGGGCGCATCCTCGGGGAAGGCCAGCGCCTTATGCGCCATCACCAGCGCAACGGCGACTTGTAAATCCTGATCCTCAACCTCTGCCCCGCCACGCCATGCGGCATGCGCCCGTGCGCATGCCAGCGCCAGAAGTGGTGCACGCATACTGGGAATGGCAAGTTCAGCGGCAACGCGCGTCAACCGTTCCAGCGCTGTGCCCGTGGAAATATGGCGCAGGCGGGCCTGTGCCGATGCGATAAGGCTGGGGCTAATCGACATATCCGCCGTGTCAGACCACGCGAAGCCGTCAAGCTCCAGAAACAGGCCCAAGCGGTCAACCAGCGCGTTGGGCAGGCCCTCGCCCTCTTCCGCTGCCTCGTCCAGCGCAACAAGGCTAAGCCGCGGATCACTGTCCAGCGCCTGTCCCAGTCGCACGGCAAGACCCGGCGGGCAGCGCTCGGCCATTGTCAGCATCAGGCACCCTGAATGCTCCAACAGGCCCGCGTGACGATGCAATTCGCCCGTGGCCAAGGTTGCACTCAGGTCCATTCCGCCCAGAAGCGCCTCGTCCGATGTAAAGGGATGCAGCTTGCGCGGCGTAAGCAGTCCAAGACCGGACAGCACACGGTCACGCACCGGCCCCGCGCGGCCCCGCAGCCACAACCCGCGCAAACCGCTTGGGTCTATTGCAAGTAGCGTGATCGCCAACAAAACGTGTTCCCAAGGGTCGGCCTCGGGCATGGGGCGACCGGGATGGCCGCTGGCCTCGTCAAAGGGGGTCAGGGCAGCACCTCGGCCAGTTGGCGTGCAACGCGCGCGCCGGTCCCGGCTTCGTCCAGTGGATCGCGGCGCAGACGGTGGCGCAGCGCCATTGGCGCAGCATGGCGGATATGGGCGCGAGTCACTTCGGCGGCTCCCTCAAACGCGGCAAGCGCGCGCGCAGTGCGCAGCAATGTCAATTCGCCGCGCAACCCGTCGGAACCAAGCGCAACACAGACCGACGCGCAATCATGCAGCGCAACATTGGAGCTGCGCACACCGGGAAGTGCCGCGCGGGCCTCAAGGATCTGCGCACGCAGCGCCGCATCCTGTGGCTGCCACTCGGCCATGAAGCTGTCATAATCGTTTTCATAGGCGTCGCGGCGGCGGATGACTTCCACCCGCGTGTCAATCTCTT
>SLAT01000029.1 GCA_007126715.1 Roseinatronobacter sp. | reverse complement strand
TTCAAATTCCAGAACAGGGGCCGCGCCCCGCGTCGATATATAGTGCATGTTTCGCCTGATCCTCAGTCGCGTTGCGCCCTGATACGCCACAGAAAGAAAACTGTCATCCCCACCCATGCAACTGCCATCAAAAACCATTGCACGGCATATCCCAGATGCGGGTCGGGAATGGTGACGTCATAGACTGGAACAGGGGTAATGACAGGGTCAGAGGGCAAGGCGGCGCGCAGGACAAGATGCACCTCCTCCGTCTGCAGCAAGCGGGCCATTTCCGCAACATCGCGCCCGAACAGCAGATTGCGCCCTGCGTCATATTCGGGTGTGTGCTGGTTAATGTCTCGGGGCCAGTGCAGATTGCCAGCAAGACGCATATCTTCGTCAGTCTCGAAGCTGAGCCCCGTGCGTGCGGCTTCAGGCAGGTAGCCGCGCTCGACCAGAATACGCCGCCCCTCTGCCGTCTCGAACGCCTGCACCAGATGAAAGCCCGGCCCAGATGCCTTTTGCGCCGCCAGAACGAAGACATGCGCGGGCAGGAACCGGCCCTCCACCTCGACAGGAAGATAGCGATGCGCGTCTGGGGAAAGTTCGGCGGGCAAAGCAACCGGCGCGTCAAAGATCCGCGCCTCCAACTCGGTGATAAGGGCGGCTTTCTGATCGGCTCGGTCCAGTTGCCACAGGCCCAGCGACACCAAAATCCCGGTGCCGATCACGCCAAACAGAACAGGGGCAATCATCCGGCGGAGCATCTGCTTCCTTTCATGGCTCATATAGAAAGACGCGCACCCTGCGGTGCGCGCCTTGCGGTCTTTAGCGGCGTCAGGGGTTACATTCCCCAGATATAGACTGCGAAGAACAGGAACAACCACACCACATCGACAAAGTGCCAATACCAGGCTGCCGCTTCAAAGCCGACATGTCGTTCTGCGGTGAAATGCCCCGCCCGCACGCGGAAATAGCACACTGCCAGAAAGATCGTCCCGATAATGACATGCACCCCGTGGAAACCGGTCGCCATGAAGAAATTCGCATAGAACACATCACCTGCGAAGCTGTAGCCGCGCTCTGTCACCAGGTAGATATACTCATAACCCTGCAAGAAGGTGAAGGCGATGCCCAGAAGAACGCCCAGCAACAGCCCGTATTCCACATTCTTGCGGCTGCCATTATGCACCAGTTCATGGTGCGCCCAAGTGACGGCACAGCCCGACAGCAACAGCACCAGCGTGTTGATGATCGGCAGTTCAAACGCATTCACCGCATAGATGGCAGGCTGCACATATTCGGTCCCGACATAGGTATACATCGGATACATGGCGTGCTTGAAAAAGCTCCAGAACCACGCAGCGAAGAACATCACCTCGGACATGATGAACAGGATGAAGCCGTAGCGCAGGCCCAGCACGACCACAGGGGTGTGGTCGCCTGAATGCGATTCGACGACCACATCCTTCCACCATTCGAACATCACATAAAGAACACCGGCAAGCCCGATCAGAAACAGCCATGGGCCGCTGTCATGCATCCACAGCACAGCACCGAAAAGCATGACAAATGCAGACACAGAAGCCACAAAGGGCCAGATAGATGGGGGCAGTACGTGGTAATCGTGGTTCTTTGCATTGGCCATGAATTGTGGTCCCTCGGTTGCTCGTGTCTATGCGCGAGTTCAGTTTGTCATTGCGGGTTCCGGCGCGACATAGTCGGCGGGAATATCCGTGGGGTGGAAAGTGTAGGACAGGGTGATTGTATGGGTGCCACGCGCATCGCGATCATCCAGTATGTCCGGGTCAACAAAATAAGTGACCGGCATCAGCACGGTTTCACCGGGTTGAAGCACCTGCAACTCGAAGCAGAAACAGTCAATCTTGGTAAAGAAGCGCCCGGCCTCATAGGGGGAAACGTTGTAGCTGGCAGTGCCGGCAATCGGCTCATCCGTTGGGTTATGCGCTTCATAAAAGGCCAACCCCACCTCACCGATAGGCAGTTCTGTCACACGATCCACCGGCTTGAACGACCACGGAAAATCACGCGCTACCGATGCATCGAAGCGTACACGCATGGTCTGGTCCAGCACCACACCTGTTGATGCGGTCGCGGTATTGGTTGTCCCACCGTAACCGGTCACGCGGCAGAACAGGTCATAAAGCGGAACCGCAGCCCAGCCCATCGCGCCCATGAACAGCACGACGCTTACTGTTTGCACAGTGGTCTTCTGAATTCCGGTCAGTCTGGCCCAAGTTGCGATCATCTTTGCTGAAACCTCACATTGTCAGGGTCAAGGACGGGGCGGTAGGAATGATCAAAGGCCTGCAATGTGCTACCGCCCGAAACTTTGGCGATGGTCAGGCCAAATACAAGCGCGATGAAGGCCAGCAACACCAGCGCCAGCCCGACATTGCGCCCGGACCGACGCCGGTGCAGTTCGTGTTCGCGGGTAATCGCCATCAGAACACCTCCAGGATTTTGAATTGCAGTGCAAATTCGGCATAGGCTGGCAGACTGGCAAGCGCCGCCTCGACCAGAATCGCGCCGAAATGCACGAAAAGATAGTAAAGCGAGAAACGGAAAACCCGCTTTTCAACGCGGTAGGCATCGGCCTCGGCAGTCGCCTCATCGCGCCGCCAGATCGCCCATGCGCCATGCAGGAACATCAGGTTCAGCGCCAAGGCGGTCGTCAGATACACTGGCCCCCCGATTGAAGTGAACCCTGCGGCCAGTGCAAAAGGAACCAGCGCGACCGTGTATACAAGAATATGCGTGCGCGTCGCCTTGCGACCATGCGTCACCGTCAGCATCGGCACATTGGCCTTGTGGTAATCCGACTTCATGAACAGCGCCAAGGCCCAGAAATGCGGCGGGGTCCACATGAAGATCAGCATGAACATCAGGCAGGCTTCAAGGCTAAGACTGCCCGTCACCGCCACCCAGCCGATCATGGGCGGGAAGGCACCTGCCGCGCCACCGATAACGATATTCTGCGGCGTGGCCCGCTTGAGCCACATCGAATAGATGACCGCATAGAAAAATATCGTAAAGGCCAGCAGGAAACCGGCCAGCGCATTCGTCGCCAGCCACAGCATGATGACCGACATACCAGACAGTGCAACGCCGAGCGACATCGCCTCTTGCGGCGTGACCTTGCCTGCCGGGATCGGCCGCCGTGCCGTGCGTTGCATTACCGCGTCGATATCGGCATCCCACCACATGTTCAGCGCGCCCGAGGCACCTGCCCCCAGCGCGATAAAAATGATCGCCGCCAGCCCCTCGATCGGGTGAAGTGAACCCGGCGCAACCAATAGCCCCACCAGCGCTGTAAACACGACCAGCGACATGACACGCGGTTTGAGCAACGCGATATAATCGCGAAACTCTGCGTCCCCGGTCTGGGCGTAAGGGATATCAACTCTGGCATCAGACATGTAGGAATCCAGTCTCTTTTGGCTGGCAGCGCCGCGCAACGCAGCCCTTAGTTAGAGGCGGCCAGCTCGATGTGGCGTTCCATCCAGGATGGCGCACCTGCAAATTCGGCCCCCTGACGTTCCAGCCACGCGATATACTCTTCCTCGCTCACGACCTTGACCGTGATCGGCATATAAGCGTGGTTGATCCCGCAGAGTTCTGAACACTGCCCGAAATAGATGCCTTCTTCCTCGGCATTGAACCACAGTTCAGCCAGTCGGCCCGGAATACCGTCCTGCTTCACTCCAAATGCCGGGATCGTCCAGGAATGGATCACATCGCCAGCAGTCACTTGCAGCACGACATTCTTGCCAACAGGCACAACCATCGCCGTATCTGTCGCCAGAAGATAGAGGTCATCGGTATAGCCGTAATCTGCCAGTTCATCCCGTTCCAGCATGAACTGAGAAAACTGCACGCCGTGATCGACATACTCATAGTCCCAATACCATTGAAGGCCTGTGACCTTGATGGTCACATCAGCCTCGGGCATGATCTGCTGATGGCGCAGTGCAGGGAATGTGAACAACGCAATGAACAGAAGGATCAGCGCGGGAACGACGGTCCATGCGACTTCGATCGGCGTATTGTGGGTGAAGCGCGCAGGCTCTGGGTTTGCACGGCGATTGTGGAACACGATCACCCAGATCAGCAGCGCTGTCACAAAAATCGTGACCGGAACGATGATCCACATAAGCAGGTTGTCCAGAAACACTACTTCGCGTGCAAGGGCCGTATAGGGCGTTTGCAGTGACGTGCCATCTTGCACAGGCGCGCCAAGCACAGGCAGTTGCGGCAGAAGATCATCTGCGGCAGCCTGAAACGCAGTCAGACCAGCCGTGGCAATAACAGCCGATGACGAAAGGGCTTTTGAAAGTCGCATCTTCGGTTCCCGTTCTTTTTGTTGCGGCAAAAGGCCGCGAATTGCAGCGTGATTCCACCTCTGCTGCGGCATGCAATGGAATCCCGTTGAGCTTTGTATTCGTAAAACCATATTAGTCGTGACAGAACAAGCAAAACCGATGCGACAGATTGCCATTTGTTGACATAGATCAACGACAGCCGGGCCCAGCTTAGCCGCAGCCCAGCAAAACCAGAAAAGGCTATAGCCATGAGTGACAATGATTTTCGACCATTTGAGGTGGCATTCGACAAGGATGACGCCCTTGGCGTGCTGCGCGCAGCAACCCACGGCGCGGATGACGGAGAGATTTTTGCAGAAAAGCGGGTGTCAGAGTCGATCCTGCTGGACGATCAACGGATCAAGTCCGCCAGCTACAATGCATCAGAGGGGTTCGGATTGCGGGCCGTTCGGGGCGAAGTGACCGGCTATGCGCATTCCACACATATAAATATCAATGCGCTGCGACGTGCTGCTGAAACGGCACGGCTGGCCGTGACAGATGGCGGCGGCACTCTAGCTGATGCGCCACAGCGCACGAATCAGCGTCTTTATACCGATGATGATCCGATTGCGGGTGCGGCCTTTTCGGTCAAACTGGACCTGATGCGCGAGATTGACGACTTTCTGCGTAGCCTTGACCGTCGCGTTGTGCAGGTTTCCGTGTCGATGGCAGCCTCGGTTCAGCATATCGAGATCCTGCGACCCGATGGCCTGCACCTGCGCGACACCCGCCCGATGAGCAGACTCAACATCTCGGTGATTGCCGAAGAAAACGGGCGGCGCGAATCCGGCTCGGCGGGCGGTGGGGGGCGCACTGGGCTGGATGGCGTGATGACGCGCGAAACATGGCAGGGCATGGCCCGCGAAGCCTTGCGCATTGCACTTGTGAACCTGGAGGCAGAGCCCGCGCCCGCTGGCGTGATGGACGTGGTGCTTGGCCCCGGCTGGCCCGGCATCTTGCTACACGAGGCCGTGGGCCACGGCCTTGAAGGTGACTTCAACCGCAAGGGCAGTTCCGCCTTTGCCGGGCTTTTGGGCAAACAGGTGGCGTCAAAGGGCGTGACCGTGCTGGATGATGGCACAATCCCGGACCGGCGCGGGTCTATCAGCATTGATGACGAAGGCACCCCATCCGCGCGCAATGTCCTGATCGAGGACGGGGTGTTGGTCGGCTATATGCAG
>SLAT01000217.1 GCA_007126715.1 Roseinatronobacter sp. | reverse complement strand
GCGCAAAGGGCGGCGGCGGCAGGTGTCGCGCATGTGATTGGCACGACAGGGTTCAGCGAAGAGGATCTGGCCGCCATCGCGCAGGCGGGCCAAACCGGGCGGATCGTGCGCGCAGGCAATATGAGCCTTGGCGTCAATCTGCTGGTCACGCTGACGCGACAGGTGGCCGCCGCACTGGGTGCCGAATATGACATCGAGATTGTCGAAGCCCATCACCGCCACAAGGTCGATGCGCCCTCTGGCACCGCGTTGATGCTGGGCGAGGCGGCAGCCGACGGGCGCAACCTGCGCCTCAACGACGTGGCAGATCGGGGGCGCGACGGGATCACGGGCGCACGCACGCACGGCGCGATCGGCTTTCACGCGATCCGGGGCGGCGATTACATCGGCGAGCATGATGTGATCTTCGCAGGCGAGGGAGAGCGGATCGTGCTGCGTCATGTCGCCTCTGACCGGGCCTTGTTTGCACGCGGCGCGATCCGCGCAGCACTCTGGGCACAGACGGTGGCACCCGGGGAATATTCCATGCTCGACGTTCTGGGATTGTGAAACTAATCCAGTTCGGATCGCGTCTCGTATGACTGATGAAGTCAACACGGGGTGTTTATGATGCTGAGACTATCTGGAAGCGTTTTTGCATTTCTGGTGGCTGCCACACCGGCATTTGCAGATTTCCGACCCATTCAGGAAGAAAGCATGTTCCGTGCGCTTGTCGAGGGGCGCGAACTGACACGGTTTGGTGTCCGGCTGGAAGTGCTGCCGCAAGGGCAAATCACCGGGCGAGGCTTTGGCATGCGTGTGGGTGGAGAATGGGAATGGCGCGACGGGTATTTCTGCCGGACGCTGGAATTCGGCCAATCGGGCGATCCCTATAACTGCCAGTTGGTGCTGCAAGACGGCGATACGTTGCGCTTCATCTCGGATCAGGGACAGGGCGATCAGGCCGATCTGCGCATTCGCTGACGGGTCACTGGGTTTCGCCATCTGACAAGTGACTGGCACCAAACTGCTGTCGCTGCGTTGCCGGCGTGGCACCGGGTTGAGGGTCAGGTGTGCGGGACGCTACCAACGTTCAAATGCCTCCTGCGTGGAAGCAACGCCAAAGGCCGCCGCGACTGGAAGGGCCACGGTTCGCACTGCACGACGTCGCGCGAGCAGCGCCCCTTCACAAAGCCCTCGATGCCGTCATCGTCTATCTTCTGCCTAGTGGCAAACGAGGTGTGCCCCGCCACCGCAATGGCACCCGTCAGTCAGAAATTCCGGCTTTCACAGATAGACGCCTGTGCAATCCTCCAGTATCAGCCAAGCCATGATTACACGAACCCACCAGAAGGGCGACGCCGCCTCTCAGGCAGTCTATTCGCCCTGTATGCAGTATCGCTACCTGCTGACCCGCGAATGGGCCCCCCAGCGCGGGCGGGCGCTGTTTGTGATGCTCAACCCCTCCACCGCGACCGAGGTGCAGAACGACCCCACTGTGGAACGCTGCGAGCGCCGCGCCCGTGCTCTGGGTTTCGGTGCCTTCCGGGTGTGCAATATCTTTGCCTTTCGCGCCACAGATCCGCGCGTGATGCGCACAGCACCCGACCCGGTTGGGCCGTCCAATGACGCATCGATTGCCGAAAGCGCCCCTTGGGCCGACCGGATCATCTGCGCATGGGGCACGCACGGGGCCTATCTGGACAGGGGCGCACAGGTTGAAACCCTGCTGCGCGCAACAGGCCAGCCGCTTTGGCATCTGGGCCTTAGCAAACAAGGTCACCCGAAGCATCCGCTTTATATCGGCTATGCGGTGCAGCCCATGGCTTGGGGCCAATAGTCCAGCGGTGCCGCATTCCATCACGAGAGCAGCCTGAGCGCGTGCATCAGGCGGTTACCTCCAAGATGTGCACGACCTGACCTAATATCCCCATGACAGCTACGATGGCGTTGGGGACATAGGGAAGCTGGGTACAAAGCCGCGCAGCGTCGGGCCGCGGTGCGGCGATCCTCACCTAAATCTATAGCGATTTATGCTGGCCAAATCCGCGCAAGATCAAAGCTATGCGCTGATGGCAGCCAAATCGCCGTGCCGTGGGGGCGGCCCTTTGAGTCGCGGCGGGCTGACGCCCTTGATTCCGCGCAGGACAGGCCCACGACCGGCGGCTTTGTCCCACAAAGCTAACCCCTGTCACTCATGGCGCTTCTTTGTGTCAGCTTGGGAACACTAAGCCTCGGACAGGGCGACTTTCATATCCTTGACCTGATAGATCACGTCGCCATCCGCCTCGACAATCCCATCGGCCACACCCATCGTCAAACGACGTGTCTGGATGGCCTTGGTGAAATCTATCTTGTAGGTCAACATCTTGCGATCGGGGCGCACCATGCCCGTCAGCTTCACCTCACCCACGCCCAGCGCATAGCCGCGCCCCTGCCATCCGCGCCAGCCCAGATTGAAGCCCGTCAACTGCCACAACCCGTCCAGCCCCAGACAACCGGGCATGATCGGATTGCCGGGGAAATGGCATTCAAAGAACCACAGATCAGGGTGGATATCGAATTCCGCCACCACATGCCCCTTGCCATGCGCGCCCCCATCACCGGAAATCTCGGTGATCCGGTCCATCATCAGCATGGGCGGCGCGGGCAGCTGGGCATTGCCGGGGCCGAACAATTCGCCACGCGCACAGGCCAACAGGCCCTCTTTGTCGAAGGAACTGGGGAAAGCGGACATATCACACTCCTGCAAGGGTTTTTTATCCTCTATCACTCCGGTCAAACTGCTGACAACCCCGGCGCGCGGCACCGCTGACCATCCTGCGATTGATTTTCATTTGAATTTTGCCGCAATCATCCTTTATATAGGTGCATGATGGATCAAGGTTTCGCTTCACTCACCGATACGGCCCTGTCAAACGGGGCCACTTGGCTAAGCCATGCCAAGGTGCGCCCGACGCGCCAGCGCATGTCGCTTGCGGCACTTCTGGTAGGAGATGGCAGAAATCGCCATGTCACAGCCGAAGGCTTGTTTCTTGCAGCCAAATCCAGCGGCGAGTCCGTATCCCTAGCAACCGTCTATAACACGCTCAAGGCATTTTGCGATGCGGGGCTGATGAATGAAATAACGGTCGATGCGACGCGCTCCTATTTCGATACCTGTGTTGAGGATCATCCGCATTATTTCTGGGAAGGTACGCAGGAACTGACCGATGCCCCCTCGGGTGAGGTTGCGTTCTCGCGCCTTCCAGACCCCCCCGAAGGTGCCGAGATTACGCGCGTAGATGTGATCATCCGTCTGCGGCGGCGCTAAGGCGGCTTTACCCGGTCAGACTGTGCTCAGCGCGCGTCTGCGCCTGATCTGCGCCAGCATCACCAGATTTGACACCAACAAGACACAAATCACAACACCGCCACCCACCAGCGCCCAAGCTCCGGGGTCCTCTCCGATTGCAAACCAGACCAGAACCGGTGCTAGAACCGATTCCAGCAAGATCAACAGCGATACCTCCGCCGAACTCAGATAACGCGGCCCCAGCACCATCAGCCCGGCGGCAAAGGCAATGAATGCCCCATGCCCCAGCAAGAGCGGCCATTGTTGCGCAACCGGGGCCATCACATCCGTAAAGGGCAGCATCAGCACAGCCGCGCCAATCATTGCAATCGGCACCGCTGGCAACATTGACCTTGTGCGCAACCCCCGCACTGCCGTCAGCGCCGCCGCGAATGATGCCGACACCCCCAGCGCCACAAGATCACCCTGCCATGTGGCCCCCGCCCGCTCATGCGAGCCCCACAGGATAACGCCGAGGCCAGCAAACACGCCCAGCATCGTCCAGATCATGCGCCGCGAGATCGGCTCTCGCAGCCACAGACGGCTGAAAATTGCTGCGAAAACCGGCATGGACGCGATGATGAAAACAACATTCGCCACACTGGTCAGCGTGATCGCCAGCACGAAACCGGGTGCGGAGACGCCGAAAAACAGGATGTAAAAAAAGGTGGGCCGCCCGGCGCGCAAAACCTGCCCCACGGCCCCTGCCCCCTCGCGCAGCAGCACAAAGCCAAGGATCAATGCCCCCGCGATCAAGCCCCGCCAGAAAGCGATGGCCAGCGCATCGGCTTCGATCAGCCGGATGAAAAGCGAATCGGGCACGATGAACAGCACGCCAAGCGTGGTGATCAGCAGCCCTTTCAGATGGTCTGTCATGCGCTACTCCTGCGCGCCGGACATGCTTGTGTCAAGCATGCAACTTTTCGCTTTCAGCCCTGAATCCGGGCCAATATGTTGAACGTTCACAACAAGGCCAAAACCGATGATCCACGCACTGACCCTGATTCTCGCCTGCCAGCTTGCTGGCGAGGCCCTGACCCGCCTGTTCGGATGGCCTGCCCCCGGCCCCGTTCTGGGCATGGCGCTGCTGTTTGTCCTGATGCTGGCCTCCGGTCGCGTGGCAGCACTTGTCCAGCCAACGGGCGAAGGCATCTTGCGCCACCTGTCGCTGTTATTTGTGCCTGCGGGTGTGGGGGTGGTCGGACATTTGCAGCAGCTTGGCACCTATGGCGCGGGGTTTGCGCTGGTGCTGATCGTCTCGACCGTGCTGGCCTTGGCTGTGGGTGCAGGCGCCTTTGTCATTGTTGCGCGGCTGACAGGCAACAGGGACAAGTCCGATGCGTGAATTTGCCGAAATCTGGTCCTATCTGGCCGCAAGTCCGCTGATCTGGCTGACAGCAACGCTGATCGCCTATGTGATCGGCGACACGCTGGCGCAGGCCGCAGGCCGCGCACCGCTGGCAAACCCGGTGCTGATTGCCGTGATCCTGCTGGCGGCCCTGCTCTGGCTGACCCGGACCAGCTACGCCACCTATTTCGAGGGGGCGCAATTTGTCCATTTCCTGCTTGGGCCGGCAACAGTCGCGCTGGCGATACCGCTCTGGCAACAACGCCACGCCGTTCGCCGCGCCTTTTTGCCCATCTGCGCGGCACTTCTGGCCGGGTCTGTCACGGCTGTGCTATCCGCATTGGCGATCGGCCACGCACTTGGCCTCAGCCCGCAACTTCTGGCAACACTCGCCCCAAAAAGCACCACAGCGCCGGTCGCACTGGGCATCAGCCAGAGCCTTGGGGGATCGCCCACCCTGACGGCAGTTCTGGTGATCCTGACAGGGATGATCGGCGCGATTGTTGTCACACCGCTGATGAATGCCCTGCGCATCCGCGACTGGCGCGCGCGTGGCTTTGCGGTGGGGGTGGCGGCACATGGCATCGGCACGGCGCGGGCGTTTCAGGTCAATCCGCAGGCGGGTGCGTTTGCTGGCATCGGCATGGCGCTCAATGCCATGCTGACAGCTTTTCTGGCCCCTTGGGTGCTAGGGTTGTTTCAATGAAACCCCATTTCACCAGTTGAAAAAATGCCAGCAGGCAAGACGCCCCAAGCCGGCTCCTTTTTTCATCTGCTGAAAAACTCAACCATGTTCCTTCATCAACCGGCGCTTTTGCTTGTCCCAGTCGCGCTTGGCCTCGGTCGCGCGCTTGTCGGCCAGTTTCTTACCCTTGGCGACAGCGATCTTCAGCTTCACCAATCCGCGATGGTTGAAATACATCACCAAAGGCACCAGCGTCATGCCTTCCTTGGCCGTTGCCGCCCAGAGCCGCGCAAGTTCACGCTTGGAGGCCAGCAATTTGCGGCGCCTGCGCTCTTCATGACCAAATGTCTTGGCCTGCCGGTAGGGCGCGATATAGGAATTGACCAGATACAACTCGCCATCTTCAACCGTGGCATAGCTTTCGGCAATATTGGCCTGCCCGCTGCGCAGCGACTTCACCTCTGACCCCATCAGCATGATGCCGCATTCCAGATCATACTCGATAGCATAATCATACCGCGCCCGGCGGTTCTCGGCGATGATCTTGTAGTTGGGGTCTGATTTCTGGGCCATAAGCGTGCAGATAAGGGGCGCAAGGCGCGCTGTCTAGGGCTTGAGCCGCACCTGCATCGTATTGCCCGATGATTTGCGCAACTCGAACACGCCTGCACGCGCCACCAACTCGCTCAATTTCGCACAGCCATAATTGCGGCTGTCAAAATCGGGGTTGGCGGCCACGATAAACTGGCCAAGCTGGCCCAGCGAGAACCACTCCTCATCCTTGTCGATATGCGCCATCGCGGCCTTGATCAGCGGCACCGCCTGCGCGGGCGCGGCCTTCTTATCCTTGCCGGACGGATTCGGCTCTGTCTCGGGCAGGATATTCTCGACAAAGATGAACCGCTTGCACGCCTTGCGAAACGCCTCGGGGGTCTTTTGCTGGCCAATGCCGTACACATCCAGCCCCTGTTCGCGGATGCGCGACGCGAGCCGCGTGAAATCACTGTCCGAACTGACCAGAACAAACCCGTCAAACCGCCCCGAATGCAGCAGGTCCATCGCATCAATCACCAGTGCGATATCGCTGGAATTCTTGCCCACCGTATTGGCTGGCTGGTGATGGGGCACCAGTGCCAGTGTCGGCAGCTTGTCCTGCCATCCAGACATCTGCTGGCGCGAGAAATCGCCATAGATCCGCCGCACACTTGCTTCCCCGAGAGAGGCGATCTCCTCGAATATCGCCTCGGCCCATCTGGGCGAGGAATTGTCGGCATCAATCAGCACCGCCAAAAGCGGAATCCCTGCACGCGCCATGCGTCTTCCCTTTCATCCTTGTTCAAATATCCCGGGGGAGGCCCCTTGGGGCCGGGGGCAGCGCCCCCTTCACAACATCCGATACATCACCAACGCATCTACATAGCCCTGTTCCGGGTGTCTGAACGCGCCCGGCAATCGCCCCACAATCTCAAACCCGTTGCGCTGCCATAATGCCACTGCGCGGGTGTTGGTTTCAACCACGCAGTTGAACTGCATGGCCCGAAATCCCGTTGCGCGCGCTGTCTCCAGCGCATGGGCTATCATCGCCCGCGCAATCCCCCGCCCTTGCGCCTTGGCCCCGGTGACAAAGCCACAATTGCACACATGCGCGCCGCCGCCCTGCTGGTTGGGACAGATGTAATAGCTTCCCATCACCTTTCCCTGCGCTTCGGCAACAAAGGCACGGTGTGTGCCCTTGGACCACCACTCCAGCGCATCTCTTTCGCTGATGGCAGGATCAATCGCGTAGGTCTCGCCTGCACGAAAGACCGGCTTTAGCAGCGCCCATAGATGCGCGGAGTCCGCATCATCAAAGGGACGGATCACAGGCTGGTCACTCATCTGCATTTTCCGGGCACTCCACTTCTCCACGAGCGATTGATGTGATCATTTCTGCCAGCGCTCGATCATCAAGATGCAGCGCAATCACGCCGCTATTGATCGGCACCTGAACGACGCTTTGCGCGATCACCTTGCCGCAAACCGTGGTCACAACGCGCTCGCCGATCACAGCAGCACTGAATTCGCCAAATTTGACGCTGTCTTTCGCAGTCATGCGAAAGAACATGCGCTTCGGCCCGCTTGTGTCCAAGGCAATCTCCATATCCTGAAGTGCGACTGCGAAACTGGCCGAAGCGGCCTGAAACCTAAGCGGGATGCCCGCCTCATCAGGGATGGCCGGGCTGGCGACCGCAAGCAAGAACATCGCATAAAGTGCTTGCGGTCGCAGGAATATCAAAACTCGACCACCGCGCGGATGGATTTGCCTTCATGCATCAGGTCGAACCCCTCATTGATCTGATCAAGGCTCAGTTTATGCGTGATCATCGGATCAATCTCGATCTTGCCATTCATGTACCAGTCCACGAATTTCGGCACATCACTGCGCCCCTTCGCGCCGCCAAAGGCCGTCCCCTTCCACACGCGCCCCGTCACCAGCTGGAAAGGCCGGGTCGAGATTTCGGCGCCCGCAGGCGCCACACCGATAATCACCGACACGCCCCAGCCCCGGTGGCTGCATTCCAGCGCGTCGCGCATCACCTTGACATTGCCCGTTGCATCAAAAGAATAATCCACGCCGCCAATCGCATCATCGCCGCGCTGTGTCAGTTTCACGATCTCGGCCACCACATTTTCAACCTTCGACGGGTTGATGAAATGCGTCATGCCGAATTTGCGCGCCATCTCTTCCTTGCCGTCATTCAGGTCGACCCCGATGATCATATCCGCGCCCGCCATACGCAGGCCCTGAATGACATTCAGGCCAATACCGCCCAGCCCGAACACCGCCGCCGTGGACCCGATCTCAACCCCTGCCGTGTTGATGACCGCGCCAATGCCGGTCGTCACACCGCAGCCGATATAGCAAATCTTGTCGAAGGGCGCGTCGTCGCGCACCTTGGCCAGCGCAATCTCGGGCATCACCGTGTGATTGGCAAAGGTTGAGCACCCCATATAGTGATAGATCGGCGTGCCATCGAGCATGGAAAACCGCGTCGTCCCGTCCGGCATCAACCCCTGACCTTGGGTGCCGCGAATGGCCGTGCAAAGGTTCGTCTTGCCCGACCGGCAGGAATAGCATTCACGGCATTCGGGTGTGTAAAGCGGGATCACATGATCACCCGGCTTCAGCGTCGAGACCCCTTCGCCGACCTCGACCACCACGCCAGCGCCCTCATGCCCCAGAATGGATGGAAACAGCCCCTCAGGGTCCGCGCCCGAGCGGGTGAATTCATCGGTGTGGCAAATTCCGGTGGCCTTGATCTCGACCAGAACCTCTCCCGCTTTCGGGCCGTCAAGGTTCACCTCCATGATTTCAAGCGGTTTTCCAGCCTCAAGGGCCACGGCAGCACGTGTGCGCATCTTTGTTCTCCCTAAATCTTGCCGGGGCCACCTTGGCGCAAATGCAAGCCCCGGTGCAAGCACAAGAACGCCGGTTTGCCGTTTGAAACCGCCCTGCACAGCAAAGACTTGATTTTCGGCAAACATCGGCACACACTCATCCATCATGAACATGCAGACACCCTTTCGCAGCACCGATCAGCAGGTCAGCTTTGACCGGCGCGAACTTGGCGTGATCCTGTCGCTCTATGGCCGCATGGTAGCAGCGGGGGAATGGCGCGATTACGGGATTTCCTGCCTGCGCCGCTCTGCCGTGTTCTCGGTCTTTCGTCGCACGGCGGAACACCCGCTCTACCGGATCGAGAAACAGCCCGACCTGCGCGGCCGTCAGGGCATGTATAGCGTGATCGGGATGGATGGGCAGATCCTCAAGCGCGGGCATGATCTGGCGCAGGTGCTCAAGGTGCTGGAACGCAAGATGCTGCGTGTGATCAAGGATTAGGGGATTTACAGCGCCCCGCGCGCTTGCTAATCGTGTCGCATGACCAGTCAGTTCGCCTCAGCCACTGCCCTGCGACGCCGCTAAACGCGCGACTGCTCAATTATGCGTATGTCACGGACATACCACCCCATCTTCATAGTTCTTAAAAACCCGTGTTGACTTGCCCGCCCTGCTTTGGCACGTCAATACTTTGCCTGAACAGGACCTTCGCCATGACTGCACCTTTTCCCGCGCTTTTGCCGACCTATAACCGCACGCCGCTCAGTTTCATTCGCGGCGAAGGCAGCTGGCTGGTCGAGGCATCGGGCGCGCGATATCTGGACCTCACCTCAGGGATCGCAGTGAATGCGCTGGGGCACGCCCATCCTGCCCTGGTCGACGTGCTGCACGAGCAGGCGCAGGCATTGTGGCATGTCTCGAACCTGTATCGCATTCCCGCGCAAGAGGCGCTGGCACAGGCGCTGGTCGATCAGACATTTGCAGATACCGCGTTTTTCACCAATTCCGGCACCGAGGCGGCAGAACTCGCCATCAAGATGGTGCGCAAATACTGGTCTGACAAAGGGGGCGAGCGCCCCACCATCCTGACCTTTGAGGGCGCGTTTCACGGCCGCTCGACCGGGGCCATAGCCGCCGCCGGGTCCGAGAAGATGACCAAGGGTTTCGGCCCCCTGATGCCCGGATTCAAAACCCTGCCCTGGGGCGATCATGATGCGCTGCGCGCCGCGCTTGATACATCGGTCGCCGCCGTGATGATCGAACCTGTGCAGGGCGAAGGCGGCATCCGCCCCCTGCCCGATCAATGCCTCAAGGGCTTGCGCGATCTGTGCGACCAGACCGGCGCGCTTCTGGTGCTGGATGAGGTACAATGCGGCATGGGCCGCACTGGCAAACTCTTCGCGCATGAATGGTCCGGCGTCACGCCCGATATCATGATGGTCGCCAAGGGTATTGGCGGGGGCTTTCCGTTGGGTGCTGTGCTGGCCACGGCCGATGCTGCATCCGGCATGGGGGCAGGCACGCATGGCTCCACCTATGGCGGCAATCCGCTGGCCTGCGCCGTGGGTGCCAAAGTCGTCGAGATCATTACCGCAGACGGGTTTCTGGACGCAGTCAGCCGCAAGGGCGCGCTGCTGCGCCAAAGGCTGGAAGGGCTGGTTGCAAGCCATCCCGATATATTCGAGGGTGTGCGCGGACAGGGGTTGATGCTGGGCCTGAAATGCCGCGCGCCGAATGCCGAGATCGTCAAAGCCGCGCAGGCGGCTTTCCTGCTGACAGTTCCCGCAGCAGACAATGTCATCCGCCTGCTGCCCGCCCTGACCATCACCGAAGATGAAATCACCGAGGCCATGAACCGCCTAGAGGTCGCGGCCCAGTCCCTGCACTGATTTCATCCTTGTAAAAATATCCCGGGAGCGCGAGGGCAGCGCCCTCGCACCCGACCCCGAAAGAAAGTCCAGACGATGCCGCATTTCCTCGACATTCACACCACTGACACATCCGCCCTGCGCGCCATGATAGATCAGGCCCATGCCATGAAATCCGCCCGCAACGGGCGCCCAAAGGCCACGCCCGATGACGAACAGCCGCTGAAAAACCACATGGTCGCGCTGATTTTCGAGAAACCCTCGACCCGCACCCGCGTCAGTTTCGATGTAGGCGTGCGCCAGATGGGGGGGCAGACGATGGTGCTGTCAGGTTCGGAAATGCAGCTTGGGCATGGCGAAACCATTGCGGACACGGCCCGCGTGCTGTCGCGCTATGTCGATATGATCATGATCCGCACATTCGAGGAAAGCGTGCTGCATGAATTGGCCGAATATGCCTCTGTGCCGGTCATCAACGGGCTGACCAACCGCACGCATCCCTGCCAGATCATGGCCGATATCCAGACTTATGAGGAACATCGCGGTCCGATTGCGGGCAAGAAAGTTGTCTGGTCGGGTGACGGGAACAATGTCTGCGCCTCTTTCCTGCATGCGGCGGGCAAGTTCGGCTTTGATCTGACCTTTACCGGGCCAGAGCCGCTGGACCCGGAGCCTGAATTCGTGCAGCTGGCCCGCGCGCAAGGCTCGAAGGTAGAGATTGTCCGAAATGCCGAAGATGCTGTTGCAGGGGCCGATCTGGTGGTCACCGATACATGGGTCAGCATGCATGACAGCCAGTCCAACCGCGAGCGGCGCCATAATCTGCTGCGCCCCTATCAGGTGAATGACGCGCTGATGGCGCGCGCCAAGCCGGACGCGCTGTTCATGCATTGCCTGCCCGCCCATCGCGAGGAAGAAGTGACCAATGCGGTCATGGACGGCCCGCAATCGGTGGTGTTTGACGAGGCCGAGAACCGGCTGCATGCCCAAAAGGCAATCATGCGCTATTGTCTGGGCAAGTGATCTGGCAAAACCCCGCACCTTAAAGCGCCGTGATCTGTTGGTGAGCGTCTTTGGGCCAATGCAGCGGCATTGGGGTGGCGTTAAGATGGGCCTGTCTGGTTTGACAGTGTGATCCGAGGCAGGATTGTAGGACTCTTACGCTGTTCGCTTCCTTTCGGCGCGGAATCAAGGGCGTCAGCCCGCCGCGACTCAAAGGGCCGCCCCCACGGCACGGCGATTGGGCTACCACCAGTGTATAGCTTTGATCTTTCGCGGATTTGGATGGGATAAATCGCTGGAGATTTAATCCTGGATCGCCGCACCGCGGCCCGACGCTGCGCGGCTGGTTGCAATCATCGTTCCCTAGGGGCCCCAGATCATCACATCGCATACAGTCTCACACATCAAAGGCCGCACCCTAGGGCGCGGCCTTTGTCTGGAAATAAGCGCGCGGGGTTACTCCGCCGGAACCGCCTCGACCGCTTTCGGCGTTGCGAAATGGCGGCGGTTCAGATGCAGCACCAGCCAGATCATCGCCAGTTGCGAGGCCAGCGCCACAGCCGTCAGCGCCCAGTAGCCTGCGCCGAATTTCGCAATCAGCCCTGCTTCGACCAACCCCTTGTTAACAAAGAAATGGATCAGCACGGCAAAGCCGACACCGGGGCAGACCAGCGCGTAAGAGCCGGGCGAAGTCTCGTTCCCGAACAAAAAGCGCTTGGCATAGCCCTGACGGATCAGAATCAGACCAGCAAACAGCAGGAACAGCACTTGCACCGACAAGAAACGGGCCAGCATTACCAGCGTTTCACCCGCCATCTCGGGCGATCCGAAATGCTCGCCCAGCCCGTGATTCTGGCGCAGGCTGAGAATGCCCAGCACAGCCAGCAGCGGCACGATGATCGACAGCGTCGGTGCGGTTTCAGGGTTGGCGCCGTTTTCCATCATTGAACGCAGTCCAAGGATCATGGCGACGACAGCAATCAGGCCAGAGGTCATCAGAAAGAATGTCGAGAGCACCAGTCCCAGACCTGACAGCGCAGGCACAGTGCTGAGCGCGGCAGGCGCGGCAAGACCAACCCCCACCATCGCAAAGGCAAAGGCCGGAAGTACCTGGCCAAAATTGTTATTGGCCGCGCAATTGAACCCGCCTTCGGTCAGCACACGCCCCAGAAACCCGCCATAGAGTTTGAACGCATAGACCCCGATTGCGATAAAGGCGACCAGTGCCAGCGGGAACAGGTATTCGACCACCGACCACAGCCCCGGCACAAACACCATGCCGATGATAAACAGCACATTGACCGACATGGCCAGCGCAAGTGGCAGTGCCATCACCTGACTTTGGGCATTGGTCTTGCTGAATTTGGCAAAACTTTCGGTTTTGGACCAGTCCGCATAGCGGCGCAGGTTCCAGACCAGAAGTTTCAGGTTCAGAAACGAAAAGACGGCAATCCCGATCATCGCCGCCACGATCATGCCCTGTGTCAGCACAGTGCCAGAGGCAAAGGCCGCTGTTATATCTTCGAATACCGGCACGGTCTTGCCGGGATGGGGGATCCAGTGCATCAGCCACATGAAGAATGTGACCGCCAGCCCCCCTGCCCCAAGCGAGGCCAGAAAATACAGGGGCGAATAGGTGTCGGATGGGCGTGTCTGGATATTGGACATTGGTTTACCTCCTATAAAATTCTATAATATGAATATGTATATGTGAGGTTGGGAATGCACTGAGGCGGAGTGTCGCAACTCATGTGGCGCATGATCTACATTTTGTGGGTCTTGGTACAGCGCCGCCCATATGCTGCGTAAGTGTCTTGACTCATGTGGCATCTGGATTGATAGTGGCGGAACCTTGTAGCTGAGTCTGGAAACCCGTGCAGTTCACCCGCCTTCGTCTGAATGGCTTCAAAAGCTTTACCGACCCGACGGATCTGGTGATTCACCGGGGACTGACGGGTGTGGTGGGGCCCAATGGCTGCGGCAAGTCCAACCTGCTGGAAGCCTTGCGCTGGGTGATGGGCGAGAATCGCCCGACCGCCATGCGCGGCGCGGGCATGGAAGATGTGATCTTTGCAGGCACCGACACGCGCGGCGGGCGCCATTTTGCCGAGGTGCATCTGCAAATCGACAATACCGAACGGTTGGCCCCTGCTGCGTTCAATGATGCCGACCAGCTAGATATCGTGCGCCGCATCACCCGCGATGCGGGCAGCGCCTACAAGATCAATGGCAAGGAAGCGCGCGCGCGCGATGTGCAGATGCTGTTTGCCGATGCCTCGACCGGGGCGCATAGCCCGGCGCTGGTGCGTCAGGGCCAGATTTCGGAACTGATCAACGCCAAACCGAAAGCGCGCAGGCGCATTCTGGAAGAGGCGGCAGGTATCTCTGGCCTCTATCAACGTCGGCACGAGGCTGAATTGCGCCTGCGCGCGACCGAAACCAATCTCGAACGCATCAGCGATGTGATCGATCAGATGGCCGGGCAATTAGCGCAATTGTCGCGTCAGGCGCGGCAGGCCGAACGCTACCGCCAGATCGGCGCAAGGTTGCGTCAGGTCGAGGGGTTGTTGCTGTATCGGCGCTGGAGAGAGGCCGATCAGGCCCGGCAGGAAGCCGAAAACGCATTGCAAGCCGCCCTGCGCGCCAGTGGAATGGCGGAAATCGCGGCGGCACAGGCAAAGGAAGAGCGCGAAGCCGCAGAGGATGGCTTGCCAACCCTGCGCGAGGAAGAGGCGATTGCGGGCGCAGTGCTGCAACGGTTGGAAGTGCAGCGCGACACGCTCGCCGCCGAGGAAGCCCGCGCAGCCGAGGCGCTGGAAGCGCTGGAGGCGCGCATTTCTCAGCTTGGCAAGGATATCGAGCGCGAAACCAGCCTGAACCATGATGCGCAGGATATGGTCACCCAGTTGGAATGGGAACAGACCCAGATCGCCAAGGCCGCGCAAGGGCAGGATGACGCAGTTTCCGAAGCGGCACAGATCGCCTCTGAAGCGGCGCAGACGCTACAAGACCTTGAAACGGCACTCAGCCGGGCAACCGAAGATGTCGCGCGCCTTGCCGCGCGCCACCAGTCGACCCAGCGCCAGATCGGCGATCTGCAATCCGGTATGACCAAGGCCGAAGGCGCGCGCACGCAAGCCAGCCTGACCAAGGCCGAGGCAGAGGCCGCACTGGCCGATCTGGAAGCAGAACTGGAAGCCGCGCAAGACGAGCTTGAGGCCACGCAAGCGCTTGGCGAGGAAGCCGAAACAACCCTTGTCGATATCGAGGCCGCACGCGCGCAGGCGCAAACAGATGAGGCAAACGCGCGCGGCGCGCTTGCCGAAGCCGAGGGCGAGGCCGCGACACTGCGCGCCGAAGTCGCCGCCCTGTCGCGCCTGCTGGAACGCGACCGTGGCGATGGCACGCGCATGCTGGACCTTGTGCGCGTCGCGCCGGGCTATGAACAAGCGCTTGGCGCGGCACTTGCCGATGATTTGCGCGCGCCCTTGGCTGATGATGGCTCTGGCTGGGTGACACTGGCCCCGTATGACGACGCGCAGGCGCTTGACGCAAAGATCTTACCGCTATCGGCGCATGTCAGCGCCCCCGAAGCACTGGCGCGGCGTCTTGCGCAGATCGGGATCATAGAGGCAAGCGATGGTGCAAGCCTGCACCCCGGCTTGCGCCCCGGCCAGCGCCTTGTCTCGCGCGAGGGGGATGTCTGGCGCTGGGATGGCCTTTATACCGCCGCCAGCGACGCACCCAGTGCGACCGCGCTGCGCCTGCAACAGATCAACCGGCTGGACGTGTTGCGCGAGGATCTGGCGCAGTTGGACGCGACGCGCGACACGATGCAAGCCGCGCATACAAGCCGCAAGGCGCGGCTGGACGATCTGACACAGGCTGAACGCAGCGCGAGAGAGGCCCGCCGTGCCGCCGACCAACGCCTGACCGAAGCCACCCGCACCCTGTCGCGCAGTGAAAGCGCGCGCTCTGCTGCGGTGGACCGACTGGATGCCGCCGCAGCACAGCTTGAGCGGTTGCAACAGGAAATGACCGATCTGGAGGACCTGCTGCAAGAGGCACAGTCCCAACAGGCCGAACTCCCCGATCTGGAGGCGGAACGCGCACGCACTGACGCGTTGCGAACAAGTGTCGAAGGAGCACGGATTGCCATGATCTCTCGGCGCGCTGCCGCGGATGAGTTGCGCCGCGAAGCCACAGCCCGCACCGCCCGCGCGCAGGAGATCACAAAATCGCTCAGCGGGTGGCGGTTGCGGCTGGACAGTGCCGATAGCCGCATCAATGACCTTAACGAGCGCAAGGCAAAAGCCGAAGACGACCTGAAAACCGCGCGAATGGCCCCCGAAGACATGGCCGCGAAACGGAGCGCCCTAAGCGACGAAATTGTGCGTGCGGGACAGCGCCACACCGCCGCCAGAGATACCCTGTTTGCAGCGGAAAACGGTCTGCGCATGGCCACCGAGGCCGAACGCATGGCCGAGCGCGCAGCCTCTGAAGCACGCGAGGAACGCGCGCGTCTTGAAGCGCGGCGCGACGCCGCGCGCGAGACTGTGGCCGTCGCATCAGAACGGATCGACGAGGAAATGGGCTGCGCGCCTGACACGCTATTGGCACAACTGGACACCGACCCCGAAACCATGCCCGATGCCACTGCGCTGGACGAAGAACTGATCCGCCTGCGCCGCGCGCGCGACGCATTGGGGGCTGTCAACCTGCGCGCCGAAGAAGACGCGCGCGAGGTGCAGTCCGAGCATGATACGCTGGTGCAGGAAAAGGCCGATCTGGAAGCCGCGATTGCCAAGCTGCGGTCGGGCATCAATGCGCTGAACCGCGAAGGGCGCGAGCGTTTGCTGATCGCCTTTGACAAGGTGAACGCCAATTTTACCACGCTGTTCACGCATCTTTTCTCAGGCGGGGAAGCGCGGTTGGTGCTGGTGGAAAGCGACGACCCGCTGGATGCAGGGCTGGAGATCATGTGCCAGCCACCGGGAAAAAAGTTGTCCACCCTGTCGCTTTTGTCAGGGGGCGAGCAGACCCTGACTGCGCTGGCGCTGATTTTCGGCGTGTTTCTGGCCAATCCCGCCCCGATCTGCGTGCTGGACGAGGTGGACGCGCCGCTGGATGACGCCAATGTGGCGCGGTTCTGCGACCTGCTGGATGAAATGACGCGCCGTGCAGATACGCGCTATCTGATCATCACGCATAACGCGCTGACAATGGCGCGGATGGACCGGCTGTTCGGGGTGACAATGGCCGAGCGCGGGGTCAGCCAGTTGGTCAGTGTCGATCTGAAACAGGCTGAAACGCTGGTCGCGTGAGCGCTTGACCAAGGCGCGATAATTTCACATGTTCAGGTCTTGATCCGGCCAGAGTATCCGACATGACCCAAGCCCGCGCGCCGCTGATGACCCCCGTGCTGATTGGCGGTTGCATCATCATCATGATCAGCTTTGCCATTCGCGCAAGTTTCGGGGTGTTCCAGATCCCCATTGCGGAGGAATTCGGCTGGTTGCGCGCCGAGTTTTCCCTCGCGATTGCGATTCAGAACCTCGCCTGGGGTATCGGGCAGCCGATCTTTGGCGCAATTGCCGAGAAATTCGGGGATCGCCGCGCGATTGTTCTGGGCGCGCTGGTCTATGCGGCGGGGTTGGTTTTGTCCTCTTTCGCGGTGACACCCGGCGCGCATCAACTGCTGGAAATCCTGGTCGGGTTCGGGATTGCGGGCACGGGGTTCGGGGTCATTCTGGCGGTGGTGGGGCGCGCGGCCTCGGACGAGAATCGCAGCCTTGCGCTGGGGATCGCCACGGCTGCCGGTTCTGCAGGGCAGGTGTTTGGTGCGCCTTTGGCGGAAATCCTGCTGTCGTTTTATTCGTGGCAAAGCGTGTTCATCATCTTTGCCGGGTTGGTGCTGCTAAGTCTGTTTGCCCTGCCCATGATGCGCAGCCCCGCCCCCGCCAGCCGCCGCGAGTTGGAACAAAGCATGGGGGCTGCGCTGAAACAGGCGTTTCGTGACCCCAGCTTCACGCTGATCTTTCTGGGCTTTTTCTCCTGCGGCTATCAGCTTGCCTTTGTCACCGCGCATTTTCCGGCGATGGTGACCGAAATGTGCGGCCCCATCGCGCCTGACGGGATGCTGGCCGCGTTCGGGATCACGACAACATCGGCGCTGGGGGCGGTTGCCATATCCTTGATCGGGCTGGCAAATATTGGCGGCACGATTGCGGCGGCCTGGCTGGGCAAGCGCTACTCGAAAAAATACCTTCTCGCCTCGATCTATATGGCGCGCACGGTGGTGGCGGCGGCGTTCATCCTGTCGCCGATCACGCCGGGCTCCGTGTTGCTCTTCTCACTGGTCATGGGGGCGCTGTGGCTGGCGACCGTGCCGCTGACATCCGGGCTGATCGCGCATATCTACGGATTGCGCTATATGGGCACGCTCTATGGGATCGTGTTTTTCAGCCACCAGTTGGGCAGTTTTATGGGCGTCTGGCTGGGCGGCGCACTATATGATCTGCATGGCGATTACACGCTGGTCTGGTGGGTGGGGGTTGGTGTGGGGCTGTTCTCGGCCATCGTGCATCTGCCGGTACGCGAACGCGCGCTGAACTTG
>SLAT01000315.1 GCA_007126715.1 Roseinatronobacter sp. | reverse complement strand
TAGTCGGTTCGCGCAAAAAGGAGGTGCTCATGGTCTTGTCAGGACCCCGTCCGTCACAGGCTTTGTCGACACGCATGTTCGCGGCGCTGGCAAAAGAGACGGCCGATTCTCCGGGTGTCACGCGCGCCTCTTTCGGAGCGGGAGAGGCTTTTGCGCATTCTCTGGCAGCCAGTGTCGCGCAGGAATTGGGGCTGTCGGTCACAACGGATATCGCAGGCAATCAATACATGATTTGGCCGGGTCATGACCGCAGCGCGCCGCGCGTCTTTATCGGCTCGCATATGGATAGTGTACGGCATGGCGGAAACTATGACGGGGCGGCAGGTGTTGTCGCGGGGCTGGCCGCGATAGCCGATCTGAAGGCGGAAGGTTTCACACCCGCGCAGGATATTGTTGTCATGGCGATCCGCGCGGAAGAACTGGTCTGGTTCCCCACGCCATATTGCGGCAGCAGGATGGCTTTTGGACTGCTGGACCCTTCAGAATATGATGCGGTGACGCGTTCCGATACTGGCCGATCACTTGCCGAGCATATGCGCGATGAAGGTTGTGACCCTGATGCCTTGAAAGCGGGGGCGCGTCCGTTGGACCCTGCCACGATCCGCCACTTCATCGAGGTGCATATCGAACAAGGCGTTACGTTGGACATTCAGGGAATTGCGGTTGGTGTGGTCAATGGCATACGCGGCAATCTGCGGTACCGACATGCGCGCATAAGGGGCAAATATGCGCATGCAGGCGCACTTGCGCGCGAGTATCGCCATGACGCGGTGCTTGCCGGGGCCGAATTTGTGCAGGTGCTTGAACGAAAATGGGATGCCTTGAGCGCACAGGGCGAGGATTTCGTGGCGACTGTGGGTGAATTCTGGACTGATCCTGACATGCACGGCATGACAAAGGTGCCGGGCAGCGTAGAATTCACGATGGACCTGCGCAGCCTGTCGAACGATGTGCTGATGCAGGTTGATGCCTATCTTCGCGAAATGGCGCGGTCAATCGGAGAGCGTCGCCGCGTGGTTATTGATATCGGTGACTACACAAATGCCCCGCCCGCGATCATCGACCCGGCGCTGGTCGCCAGCTTTGAACAGGCTGCACGCAAGCTGGGCATCCCCTCACTGACCCTTCCATCCGGCGCGGGGCATGATTGCGCGACCTTCTCGTGGCAGGGCGTTTCGGCAGGGATGGTGTTTATCCGCAACCAGAATGGCAGCCATAACCCCGACGAGGCCATGCAGATGCCAGATTTCGACAAGGCCGTGCAGGTCCTGAGCGAAGCCTTGCGCGAGATTGGCTGACGTAAGAAAGGATACCAGATGTCAAAGGAAATCCACGCGATACGCATTCATCAGAACGGCGGGCCAGAGGTCTTGCAATGGGAAAAAACTACCCTTCCCGATCCGGCACCCGATGAGGTTCAGTTGCTTCACCATGCCATCGGTCTGAATTTTCTGGAGGTGAACTTCCGCGCCGGTTTCTACAAGACCGACATGCCTTATATTCCCGGAAATGAAGCGGCAGGGGTCATTACCGCGATTGGCAAAGGTGTGGCCGGGCTGAATATTGGCGACCGCGTGGCTTATGCAGGGCCGCTGGGGTCGTATTCCCAGATGCGCAATATCAAGGCAGATCAGGTGATCGTGCTGCCCGATAATGTGGATTTCCAGACCGCCGCCGCGCTGATGTTCAAAGGTTTTACAGCACGGTATCTGTTACGAGATACCTTTCCTGTCGGGCCGGGGCATGTTGTGCTGTATCATGCCGCCGCTGGCGGGTTGGGGCTTATATTCTGTCAATGGGCGGCCGCGCTTGGCGCAACAGTCATCGGCACTGTTGGATCGGATGCAAAAGTCCCGCTGGCGCTGGAGCATGGGTGTCGGCATGTCATCAACTATCGCAGACAGGATTTCGCTGCACGCGTCCGCGAATTAACCGGGGGGCAAGGTGTCGATGTGGTCTATGACGCCGTTGGCAAGGATACTTTTGAAGGGTCATTGGACAGTCTGAAAACACGTGGGCTTTGGGTGTCGTTCGGGCGCGCTTCCGGTCCACCGCCCGCCGTAGAGATGGCGACGCTGGCTGCGAAAGGGTCACTATACGCGACACGGCCCACATTGTTTCACCACATCAACACCGCGCAGCAACGCCGCGATGCTGCTGGCGATATGTTCGCGGCGCTGCAATCAGGGGCGTTCAAGGTCGAGATCAATCAAACCTATCCGTTGCAGGATGCGTCCTGCGCTCATGCGGATATGGAAGCGCGAAATACAACAGGTGCCTCTATTCTGGTGCCGTGAACGGCGGCAAGTCCCGCGTATCAAACCCTCGCACCTTTGTCGCACAAGCCTGACTGCAACAATCGGGTGCGGGAGCTATTCGTCAGGTGGCGTCCGTTAGACTTCATCCAGCGCGTTGTGGATTGCCTCGATCATGCTCATCCGGCGGCGCCCGCTGGCGCCTGACAGCTCTATCACGCGGGTTGCGATGATGTGGCACAATGTCAGTACTGCCGCATGGTTGAACAAAGGCCCGGGGGAGGCGGTTTCGCACATGAAACGCCAAGTGAAGGACAGTTCCGGCAGGGCGTTGGTATCGTGAATATAGGCGATACGCGCACCGGTTTTGACAACCTGTTCCATCGCTTGTGGAAATCCGCTAACCGAACGGCGCAGACCAAAGGCTATGACACAATCCTTTGACGTGATGGCCGAAACCGCTTCGCCAAGTGTTTCGCTGCCTGATGGAATGACCGATATTTCAGGGATGACCTGAAACATCTGCAAACCAAGATATTGCGCAAAGGTGGCACTGCGCCGTGTTCCCAGCAACCAGACCCGCCGCGCGGCGATGATCTGACGGGCAAGCGCGTCAATCTCTTGTTCCGTGATAAGGTGAAAGGTCTGTTCGATATCAGACTGTGCCTGAAACACATGGGTCGCGATGAAATCCTTTGTCCCCGGGGTTCCGGGCGCCACGCGAAACAGGGATGCGCCTGCCTGCTTGTTGTCGCGGACATGTTGGCGGGCCTCTTCGAAATTTGTGTAGCCGACCTTGCGGACAAAGCGTGTGACTGTCGCATTGGACACATTTGCAAGGCGCGCAAGTTCTGTCGCCGAATAGCTTGCCAACTCGCCCGGGAAATTCAGCACCAATTCTGCCAGACGCTTTTCGCTGGGATGCAAAATGGGCAAAGCGTCCCGCACGCGTGTCGTGAACAACGGACTATGTTTTTTCTGCATCTGTATGGCCCGGCTTTCCTTGTAAGTGTCTTTGGCGGCTATTGCTGTGTTACTGGGCGGCTTTAAGCTGGTAAGCATGCTAGATTGAACCCCTTCCCGGCTCAATGGCTGATTGCTTCTGACGGTTTCAGGGTTGGTGTCTCTGGCTAAGCCAAAGGCCACCAGAGATCTTGCTATATGGCGCAGCAAATGCGCAAATATGTGCATGATGGGCATGAATGGACGATGACACAGGCGTTGCAGACGACCTTTCCGCGACAGCAAGGCGGCGATACGCTTTTGGTGGGCGGCGCAATCGGGATAGGTATGACCGCCGAAGCTGCGGTGCGGGGGGGTGCTGATTTTTTGCTGGCGCTTAATGCCGGGCGGTACCGTGTGATGGGTGCACCTTCGGTTTCTGCCATGCTGCCGATCGGGAATTCCAACAGTTTCACGGATAACTTCGCGCGGCGCGAGATTTTGGACCGCGTGTCAGTCCCGGTGTTTTTTGGCGCATCGTGTTTTGATCCGGCCAAAAGCCCGGAGGCCCTTGTCGAGCAGGCCAGCGAAGCCGGGTATCACGGCATGGCAAATTTCCCCTCTGCGATCCATTTTGACGGGCGTTTCCGCCAGCTTCTGGAAGAAGCAGGTATCGGCTTCGAGCGCGAGGCGCAGATGCTGGCGCTGGCGCGACAGGCGGGTTTGATGACGTTTGGCTATGCCAAGACCCGCACGGAAATCTCGCGGCTGGTCGATGCGGGTGCCAGTATGATCTGCCTGAATTTCGGATGGAATGCGGGTGGGGTGCTGTCGGTTGCACAAAGTTTCACGATTTCAGAGGCGGCGGATCGCGCACGCAGAATTTTCGCATCGATCCGTGCGCGCGCACCGGAAACCCTGTGCTTTTTTGAGGGCGGGCCGATCATCAGCCCGGACGATATGTTCCGCGTCTGCGCCGAGGCCCGCGCGGATGGCTATGTCGGCGGCTCTACCCTTGACCGGGTGCCGCTGGAACATTCCGTGACAGAACGGACATCGGCCTTCAAAGCGTTCGAGTTTCTGAAGCAGACCGATAGTGCGCAGTCGCGCGCATTGTCGCGCGTGGCGCGGATCACTGGTGTTGTCGGCCAATCAGAATTCGTTATGGCGGTTCTTGACCGGGTGTCGCGGTTGGCACCGACGGGTTTGCCGGTCTTGATTAGTGGAGAGGCAGGGCTGGGAAGGGGTGCGCTGGCGCGGGGGCTTCATGCGCTGGCCGAGCGTCAAGGCCCGCTTCTAAGTCTGCGCGCGCCCGAGGTCGGGGAGGATGCTGAAGAAATCCTGTTTGGCTCTGGTCCGACGCGTCGCGCGATGCTTGCGCGCCTTGGCGCAACTGTGGTGATCGAAGGCGCGGATACCTTGCCGCCCCATGTTCAGTTGCGTCTGGCAGAATGGCTGGAAAAGGGAGAGCTTCTGCCGACAGGGTTGCGGGCAACCGAATCTGCGCGGCTGATTTTGATAAAGCAGCCAACTGGCGGCGCTAATGGGCCCGCGCTTGAGCCATCGCTTGCACAGCGGCTGGAGCCAGGGCGCATCGACATAACGCCGTTGCGGGACCGCCCGGAGGATATTCCGGCCATTGCGCGGCATATCCTGTCGTTGCTGGATGCAGGGCAAGCGCAGCATCGTCAGATATCGGCGGCAGGATATCGGATGTTGCTGGCACAGGCTTGGCCCGGAAATACGCCCGCGCTACGCAGTGTGATTGCGCGGGCGGCAGTGAACACGAAAGGGGCTGTGATAGGTTCTACCGCGCTTGCCGCTGCGATCAGAGATTTGAGTCCCGGCGCGGTTGAGGTGGATGCGCCGCAACAGATGACCGAGCGGGACTGGCTGCTGGACGGGTTGCGGCGAAACCGGTTTCGGCGTGGGGATACGGCGGCCTTTCTGGGGGTGTCGCGCAAAACCCTGTATAACAAGATGCGTCGGGAAGGGCTGTTGGAATAGCCATTAGCCATAGCGAACGCTGCCATCTGCCAATGCCGATGCGGTGTCCAGTTCGGTGCCATAGCCATCGGGGCACATGACGCGAACGGGCAGGTCTGTCAGATGGCGCAGCGAGCGTATTGCCTGACCCAACTCGCGCCCTGCTGCGGCGCGCATGCGCCAGTCTTGGGATGCGGGGCCGGGATGCAGGACCAGTGCGTGAACGCCCTGTCGTGCCAGGACTGCGCCATTCTCGGCCGATGTGGCAAAGCCAGTGATTTCGAAGCCTGCCTGTGCGAATTCCCGCAATATCTCCGCCTCTCGCCGCGTGCCCAGCCCCGCACTTTCAAAGCCGTGAGCTGCAGATCCGTCAATGATCTGGATGGTCGG
>SLAT01000204.1 GCA_007126715.1 Roseinatronobacter sp. | reverse complement strand
GTTGCAAGTCTGGCAGGCCAAATATGCCGAGATTATGGAAGGGCTGGACCGGGCCGAGGCGCTGTGGATGAAAGCGCAAGCCGCATTGGATGACGTTCAGGCCGAGTGATCTAGCCAATCATCATCTGGGCATCCCCTTTGCGCTTGTAGTAGCGGCATAATCTCTGCAAGGCGATGCGCAACACGATCTTGCCTGATCGCGCTGACCATCCCATCGCCTGCTCTGCTGTCTCGACCCCTTCAAGATGGCAGCAACAGCGCAGCACCATATCCCCCAAGCCCGGACCAAGATCGCGCAACACATCCAGAATACGCTGGCGGGCGGCTTTGGTCCCAGATGGGGCAATATTCGGCCCTGGGACTTTACGACTTTCCAGCACCTCTATGAGGCCCTGTGCGTCTTTCAGCGTCACCCCATCCAATTGGGCCAAAACGAAATCTTCGCGAAACTGTTCTGCGGCCTGCACAAGACCCGCCTCCAGAAAAGGCCGTCCGTTTTTGTCACGCCGCCGCGCGAGGACTGCCACCGGGCTTTCAGCGCCGCCATAGCGCACGCGCCGTGACGGTTGATTTTCTGGTGTCGCGGCAGGCTCGAATGCAAGGCCGTTTCGGTCACAGTAACGACGCAAGGCCGCACGCCCTGAGGAATTTATGACATAGCTTGCGACACGCCCCCGCGTGCGGCTGGTTATCCATTCATTCAATGCCATAACTTCAGCGACACATCTGTTCATGACCGATATGCGCTGCGAGATGCCGTCTTTATCTTCGCGTGTGATTATTGCCTTGGGCAAATCAGGCGCCACGATCAACAAGGACCCCTCGTGCAAAAGATGCCGAAGGTTCAGCATCGCTTCCTGTTCAAGTTGCGGATGATCAAGCGACGCGTCTTGATTGTATGAATGCGGAATCATTGATGTGCTATCCTTTTCCGATATGCTGTCGGACATATCGCGCAGCGCATGGTCAAGACGGCGCAGCGCATCGTCCACCAGCGGGTCATCTCGACGATTCTCTAAATGGCGGACCTGCCGCAACACTGTCGAGGCATGGCACCCGTGATCCTTTCCAAGAGCACGCAGTGATTTTCCCGCAGCGACATGAGACAAGTACAACCTGACACCAACCGGAACCAAGTCTGGCAACAGCTGAACGTGGTTTTGAACAAGTTCCCCTTCAATAAGACCCTGCGCAGCCATCTACACGCGCACCCCCTAAAATTCACAACCTTTGATTGCCAAGGTTACCAGTTTGTTAACCGGCCTTTTGACACTCCCAGAATGGTTACAAATTCCTAAATCCAGTTGAACCGACCGCGCGCTGCTTTTGTTTTTCGCGCAACACTCCCCAATGTCATGCGATGATCCCTAGGCTTTACATTTGGGAATAGACGCATGCATTTTGCCATTTCGACATTGGACACGCTTATTCGCCCTCGCCTATTGATTGTAGCCGCGCGTCATGCCTTGGGTGATTACAACCGTACAACCCGCCTTGCCCGATTGCTTGGATTGCCAATAGCGCACCGCCTCCCGGCACCAAGCGTCGCCTTGGCGCAATTGCTGGAGCGTGAGCGCGTTCTTGAACATGCCCGGCGCACCCATGACGCGAGTTGGAGTGCGGCAGAACATGTGGCCGTCATGACGGCACTCTTGCACGAAGCCCTGCTTGACACACAGCAACCGCCAAATCCGACATAGATGTTCGTGTATCTTATGCGCTATGGCTCAGGCCGTGGCGTCACTCTCTAGGCTGTCACCTGCGGCCTGTGCCATTGCGTCAAGCGCCTTGTCGATGACCTCCAGCCCGGCGGTGCTAAGATAAGCGTTTTCTGACAGCACGCGCCGCCAATGGCGTGCGCCCGGCTTACCCGCAAACAATCCCAGCATATGTCTGGTGATCGAGGCGAGTTTCGTTCCCTGTGATAATTCTTGCGCAATATATGGCCGCATTGCATCGAGGGCAGCGTGAACATTCGTTCCACCGGGTTGACCATAAATCTCTTTATCAGCGTCTAACAGCAGATCAGCAGGGCGCTGATATGCCGCGCGCCCAATCATCACACCATCCAGCCCCTGATCCAGAAACGATCTTGCCTGCGCAAGTGACGTGACGCCACCATTCAAGCTGATCCGCATATCCGGGAAGCGGGCCTTCATCGCCAGAACGAGCGGGTAGTCTAGCGGCGGGATTTCACGGTTATCCTTGGGCGAAAGCCCTTGCAACCATGCTTTTCGCGCGTGGATTATCACATCAGTTACACCTGCACCTGACACTGCATCAAGAAAGCGCGGCAAGGCTATAGAAGGGTCTTGGTCATCCACACCTATACGACATTTTACAGTAATTTTAGCCGGGCTTGCAGCGATCATGGCGGCGCAAATCTCGGCCACGAGTTCAGGCTGCGTCATCAGAACTGCCCCGAAACACCCTGATTGCACGCGATCAGACGGGCAGCCGCAGTTCAGGTTCACTTCCTGATATCCTGCCTCCCAGCCTATGCGCGTGGCCTGTGCCAACTCCACAGGGTCCGAGCCACCAAGCTGCAACACCAACGGAATCTCTGCCGGATCATAGCGCAACAGATGCAGTGCGCCGCCGCGCACCAATGCAGGCGCGGTCACCATCTCGGTGTAAAGCTGCGTATGACGTGACAACTGACGATGAAAATACCGGCAGTGGCGATCGGTCCAGTCCATCATCGGTGCGACCGACAACCGGGCAGCATTGGTGGGTATGTTCAAGGGCATCTACAGGTCCTCTCGGGGCTTTCGATATTCGCACCTAGCCCGCAACGCAAACTATATCCAAGCGGCTTCCGTTTCGCCACCCTGACCCGTGCAAAGACAGATGGTTGGCGGTGATCGTGTTGGGCCAACGACAACCCCGTTGTAAACCTTGGGGGCATAACCGTCCTTGCGCTATGCGGAATCGGTGCAGCCATTCGCTTCGCCAGCAAGCGCGCACAAGGCATCAAGCGCTGCGGATGTCTTCAGGTCATCACTAGGCGCTGCAAGGGCCAAGAGCTAAAGCAAATTACCCGTTTGGCACCCGATGCGCCGACATGACCGTTACGAACCCGTAAGCGCTGGCCGACGGGCGCGACCTGCCGACCCATCGGGTTAAACAGCCGCACGCCTTGAGTGATCGGGCACAACCAAACGGCTACTCCAATGAATGGACAGTCATACCTGCCAAGCCCGAAGCATCTTTAGCGCCTGACAGTTTGCGCAGGCTAAGGAGCGACAGGCTTTCATCAAGGTCGGATTTCGGCATGTCGCGCGCGATGATGACTACGCGGCTTGTCGTGTCGCCCTCGGGCCAGCTTTCCAGTGGGACGGGCGGCTCGAAAATATGCTGCACGCCGTGAAAGACGAAGGGTTGGTGCATATTTTCGATATGCACGATGCCTTTCAGACGCAGGATATTGACACCGCGCAGGGCAATCAGGGTATCAAGCCAGAAATCGAATATCTCGGCGGGGATCGGTTCAGACAAAGTGACCGACGCCGTTGCAATCCGGTCATCGGTTGCGTGGTGCGAAGGCGCGCCAAGATCAACGGGTTTGGGTAATGGCGCGCTGATACCCGACAGCCCTGCCAGCGGATCAGAAGCCGGCTGGGCCAGCCATTCCAGCGCGTGATCCGGCGCCATGGGTTTGCGCAATGCGCCCAATCCCCACAAGCTGCCTGCGGGCACTGCGCCCTGATCCGCCATGATCCGCGGCGCGCCTTGGTTAAGCCTGTCGAGGCGCGCCTCCAGCGCGGCAAGGGTTGCCGCATCCGCCAGATCACGCTTGGACAGAACGATCCGGTCGGCCATGGCGACCTGCGCCTGTGCCTCGGCATGGCGGTCCAGCGTTGCTGCCCCCAGCACGGCGTCGACGACCGTCACAGTGCCGTCCAGCGCGTAATTCGGGGCCAGCACCGGATCGACCAGCAGCGTGTGGTGGATCGGGCCGGGATCGGCTAGCCCGGTAGTTTCAATCACCACACGGTCAAAGGCCAGCTCATCACGCACCCGCCGCGCCAGCAAGGACAGCAGCGTTTTAGACAGATCACCCCTGATCGAGCAGCAGACACAGCCACCGGGCATCAGCACCACATCCTCGGCGGAATTCTCGATCAAGTCATGGTCAAGCCCTGCATCGCCGAATTCATTGACGATCACGGCCACGCGCCCGGCAGAGGGGTCATGTAACAACCGGTTCAGAAGCGTTGTCTTACCCGCCCCCAGAAAGCCGGTCAGCAAGGTTACGGGGAGAGGAGCAGAGATCATGGCGGCGTCTTTCGGGTTGCAGAGCTTGGCGTGATATGTTTGTTATATTATAACAATCAATCACGCAAGACATCGTATGAGAGCCAGACATGCCGTCGCTTCAATTCCACCCCCGCATCTCGGTCGAAGAGGTCGAGGAAGGTTCCAAACTTGCCCCAAAATTCGACGATAATGGGCTAATGCCTTGCATTACAACCAACGCAGACAGTGGCGAGGTGCTGATGCTGGGCTGGATGAATGATACCGCCCTGCGACTGACCTTGCAGACGGGCGAGGCACATTATTTCAGCCGCGCGCGCCAAATCGTTTGGCACAAGGGCGCGACATCGGGCCTTGTGCAGCGCGTAGTCGAGGCGCGAATTGACGACGATCAGGATGCGATATGGCTGCGCGTCGCGGTCGCAGGCTCCGGCGCGTCCTGCCATGTCGGCTACCGATCATGTTTCTATCGCGCGATTCCTGTAGGCCATGCAGCAGGCGCGGCCCTGCGATTCACCGAAAGCACCAAGAAATTTGACCCTGTCCAAACCTATGGCGACGCCCCCAACCCGACCAAGTTATGAGCTTTGCAACCGATCTGCGCGAGAAGGCATGCACACTCTGGCATATCCAGCGCGTCAAATATCTGGTGCGCGAGCATACGCAACCTGATCCAAATGCGCTGATCTCTGTAACAGAGGTGGAATGCCCTGACCCTACATGCCCCGGCCCTGCGACGCAGATCACGATTCTCGGGATTGATCTGATCCGGCGGGCAATTCTTATCCATCGGCCTGTCGCTCAAGTGACGGCTGAAGATTTGAGAGCGACAGGTCGTTGAGTACGGGCAATTTGTGTCAGACTGACCGTATCTGTTTGACAGTCAGGGTTGGCATCCAAGGTGCTGGGCCGCACTCATCATATACCGAAATCAGGCGCAACACTGATGCTGCACCGGGCTTGAATGGCCGCTGCGGTGACATGTATCGTCCAGAAATCAGGCGCCCTGTTGGCGGTAATCCGCGTCGCTTACAGGCTCCAGCCAGACAGCGCTCACACCGTCCTCGGCCTCCTGCATCGCGACGTGGCGCATAATCGTGTCCGGGCCGGCGCCGTGCCAATGCTCCTCGCCGGGCGGGATCCAAACCCGATCACCGGCGCGGATGCTTTGCACGGGCCCTCCCCTGCTCTGGATCAAACCACAGCCTGAAATGACAAGCAGTGTCTGGCCCAACGGGTGCTTATGCCAATAGGTCCGCGCCCCGGGCGTGAAGGTGACCATGAGGGAGATCAGCGCCTTGGTGTTGCCGGGGTCGCATATCGGTTCCTGCCACACGGCGCCTGTGAAATAT
>SLAT01000228.1 GCA_007126715.1 Roseinatronobacter sp. | reverse complement strand
TACCGGGGTCAGCGACCCAGAACACTGCCTCTCGGTTCAGGATGACATCGCGCAATGTGCCGCCGCCAACGGCGGTCAGGCAGGCCAGAAATACGAAGCCCACAATATCCAATTGTGCGCGGCTAGCCGCCAGCGCTCCGGTCAGGCCAAAAATGAAAACAGAAGCGTAATCAAGTCCTTGCACTAAGTTCATGATGTTTTTTTCGCAGGTTTGTAGGGGGCCATCCCGGCGCGGGCCAATTCGTCAGCGCGTTCATTTTCTGGGTGGCCTGCATGGCCCTTGACCCATTCCCATGTCACCTTGTGCCGGGCCTGCGCCTCATCCAGTCGCTGCCAGAGTTCGACATTCTTGACGGGTTTCTTGTTTGAGGTGCGCCAGCCATTGCGTTTCCAGCCGTGTATCCAGCCGGTTACACCGTTTTTGACATAGGCGCTGTCGGTTACAATGGTAATTTCGCTTGGTCGTTCCAGCACCTCCAGCGCCGAGATGGCGGCCATCAACTCCATGCGGTTATTTGTTGTTTCGCGCTCGCCGCCCGACAACTCGCGTTCTTTGATGATATCAGCACCGCGCATGGCGCGCATCAGCACCCCCCAGCCACCGGGGCCGGGATTGCCAGAGCAGGCTCCGTCGGTATAGGCGACAAGCTCAGGCATCACAGCCCCACATATCCGGGCAGCGCTGCCACGCGGCCAATCCAGCCGCGCAGCGCCGGAAATGGGGTCAGATCGAACCCGCCGCGCGTCTCTGCCGTGTGGGTATAGGCATAAAGGCAGATATCGGCGAGGCTTGCATTGTTGCCCAGCAGCCAGTCGCGTGTGCTCAGGTGGTCGTCCATGATCTGCAACAGACCATTGCCGCTGACCAGCAGTTCTGCCAGACGCTCTGGTGTGGCCTGTGCCTTGCGGTGCGGGTAGGTCAATAAAGCCGCGCGCACTGCAATCACGCCCTCATGCTGGTTCTGTTCCCAGAACATCCAGGACAGCATTTGCGCCTGCGCGAGCGGATCATTCGGAACAAACCGGCTGTCTTTTCCCAGATAGGCGAGAATCGCGTTCGACTCGGGCAAGAGCGTACCATCGTCCAGTTCCAGAACCGGCGCCTTGCCAAAGGGCAAGCGTTTCTCCGCATGGGCCTGTTCCAATGTGGCAGAACCATATTCGACATCGATACAGGGCACATCATGCCGCCCCAGCAGGGCCAGCAACAACCGCACTTTGTAGCTGTTGCCAGAGGAGGGCATGGAGTAAAGTTTCATGGTCTGGTCTTTCATCGCGGGACTGGAATCCTTGGGGTAGCTTTACCCCAGCCAAAGGCCCGCCGCCAGACACAGCACGACCACGCTTGTCAGAATCAGTCGCAATGGCATCCACCAATGCGGGGTCAGGCCCCAGCGGCTGAATTGCAGATCAATGACCAGCAAGACGACAAAGCCTGTAATCAATGCGGTCAATGCCTGTGTTGGCCCGCCGCCAACGAAAAAGAATGCCCAAAGTGCTGGACCGACCGACAAGGCGTAGCCGGTCCATGCCGTCTCGGCCCCGCGCGCGGCAAAGCCCCACAAGACGCCCGACATGAAACACAGGATCACCACGCCATAGGCGATCATGACAAAGGGGCCGGTAAAGCGCGGGCCGATCACATCCAGCGTCAATTGCGCCAGTCCAGGTGAAAGCAATGTAGCCACGCCCCATAGAAAGGGCAGCAGGCCCGACAGGCCAAGAATCAGCGCTGGACGAGGGATCATGCGGTTTCGCGCAAGACGCGCGGCACCTTGAATTCGACCCGCTCTTTCGCAGTCTCGACCAGTTCGACCGTGACCGCATAGCGCGCGCGGAAGGCATCAATCACTTCATTCACCAGTTCTTCCGGTGCGGATGCGCCCGCAGTTATGCCGACCGAGCCGATACCCGACAGCGCACGCCAGTCAATTTCGGTTGCGCGCTGCACAAGCTGCGCATAGGCGCAGCCCTTGGCGCGCCCCACTTCGACCAGTCGTTGCGAATTCGAGGAGTTTGGCGCACCAATCACCAGCAGCGCATCGATCTTGGGTGCAATTGCCTTGACCGCCTCCTGGCGGTTGGTGGTGGCGTAGCAGATATCTTCCTTATGCGGGCCGATGATGGCAGGAAAGCGGGCTTTCAAGGCCGCGACGATTCCTGCGGTATCATCGACCGAAAGGGTGGTCTGTGTGATGAAGGCCAGCTTCGCAGGGTCGCGCACATCCAGTGCTGCCACATCCTCTGGCGTCTCGACCAGCAGCACTTCGCCTTCTGGCAGTTGCCCCATTGTGCCGATCGTCTCGGGGTGCCCTTCATGCCCGATCATGACCATCTGCAATCCGTTGGCATGGTGGCGCTCTGCCTCGATATGCACCTTGCTGACCAGCGGGCAGGTCGCATCCACATAAAGCATCTGGCGGGCCTGTGCGGCCTCGGGCACCGATTTCGGCACGCCATGGGCGGAAAAGATCACAGGGCGGTCCAGCGGGCAGTCGTCCAGTTCCTCGACAAATACCGCACCTTTGGCGCGCAAACCGTCGACCACATACTTGTTATGGACAATCTCGTGGCGGACATAGACTGGCGCCCCCCATTTCTCCAGTGCCATCTCGACGATCTTTATGGCCCGGTCCACGCCCGCGCAAAACCCGCGCGGGGCGGCAAGATAAAGTGTAAGGGGGGGAAGGTCTGTCATGGTCTGGCCCTTGATATCTCTGGGCCAGACCTAACCCTTGCGGGCCGTGGCGTCCAGTATTTTGCGCCGACTACCCCGCGACGCAATCGGCCATTGCCTGCGCCATATTGCGCATCAGCGTGGGATAAAGATCCACGCCGGGTTCCAGCAACACACCTTCAGGGTCCAGATCCGCGCCGACACGCACGCCCGTGCCCTCGACCACCATATCGATATAGCGCGAGCTGTGATTGACCTCTGGGAAGATGCAGACCGCACCCCCTTCTTGCAATTGCGCGCGCAATTCACTCAGGCGTTGGGCACCCGGGGCTGCGGCATCGCCCAGTGCAATCGTGCCAGCCACATTGATCCCGAACTGGTCCATCATATAGCCATAAGCGTCATGGAACATGACGAGGGGCGTGGCACCCACGGGTTCCAGTATCGCAGATATCTCTGTTGAAAGATCGGCAATCTCGGCGCGCGCGGCTTCGGCATTGGCACGATAGGTTGCGGCGTTTTCGGGGTCATGTTCGGCCAGTTCTTCTGCGATCAGGTCCAGCCAAATCTTCACATTTCCGGTGTTCATCCAGGCATGAGGGTCAATGCCGTCATGCGAATGAGCGTGATCGTCATGGCCGTGCCCGTGATCGTCGTGGTCGTGGCCGTGGTCATCATGCGCGTGGCCGTGATCGTCGTGGTCATGGCCGTGGTCATCATGCGCATGGCCATGATCGTCGTGGTCGTGCCCGTGGTCATCATGCGCGTGACCGTGATCATCGTGGTCATGGCCGTGGTCATCATGCGCGTGACCGTGATCGTCGTGGTCATGGCCGTGGTCATCATGCGCGTGACCGTGATCATCGTGGTCGTGGCTGTGGTCATCATGCGCGTGACCGTGATCATCGTGGTCGTGGCCGTGGTCATCATGCGCGTGGCCGTGATCGTCGTGGTCGTGGCCATGTCCGAGTGCAAAGTCCTGCAAATGCAATCCTTCAGCCTCGATCAGGGTCACAACATCGCCTTGTGCCTCTATCCCTGCCAGTGCGCGCGCCATCCACGGGGTCAGTTCTTCGCCAACCCAGAAAATCAGGTCTGCATCGGCAAGTGATCGGGCCTGCGATGGGCGAAGTTGAAAGGAATGCGGGTCACCACCACGGTCTAGCAAAACCTCTGGACTGCCAATATCACCCATCACCATCGAGACCAGAGAATGCGTCACCCCAAATTCAGTAACGACATTCAAATCTTTTGCGGCAATCGGTGTGGCCATCATGGCGCAAGCCAGCGCGAGTGAGTAGCGCATCCTATCCTCCTTGTGTTATATCATCGCTAGACCTATCTAACGTTATATCATAACAGTCAAGGCGGCAATGATGACAGAGCATGTGGGGCAGGGTGGATTTTGCTGTGCCAGCCATAGTGGCACAGCAAATGTGCAGGCAATTCTCGATCTGGCCGAGGCCCGCGCGAAAGATCGGCGGGTCCGCCTAACACCTGTGCGCCGCCGGACACTTGAAATCCTGCTTCAGGCGCATGGCGCCCTTGGCGCTTATGAGGTGCTGGAGCGGCTGGCCGCCGAAGGCTTCGGCTCCCAGCCCCCGGTTGCGTACCGCGCCCTGAACTTCCTTGTCGAGAATGGTATGGCGCATCGGATCAGGCGTCTGAACGCTTTTACCGCCTGCGCCCATCCCAGCGAGGATCATCGCGCGGCCTTTCTGATTTGCGAATCTTGCGACAGCGTGACCGAGGCACAGGCTGGCGCGGTCAATACCGCGCTGAGTGCTGCTGCTGACGCGGCAGGCTTTGTGCTTGATCGCGCGACAATCGAAGCGGTCGGATTATGCCGCGCTTGTCAGAGGGCGCAAGCGTGAGCCTGATTACAGCGGCAGGGTTGGGCGTCAACTATGGCGGGCGCAAAGTGTTGTTCGACATTGACTTCCAGATGGAACGCGGAGAGATCGTGACCGTTGTCGGGCCGAACGGGTCCGGTAAGACCACGTTCTTGCGCGCGCTTCTGGGGGTTGTGGCCCCGTCACGCGGGCGGATCACGCGGGCCAAGGGGGTCAGTGTGGGCTATGTGCCGCAGCGCTTGCATATAGACCCCGCGTTGCCCTTGCCGGTTGCGCGCTTTTTGTCGCTGCCAAAGCGTCGCAGCGCGTCCGAGATTGCCAATGTGCTGGAACGTGTGGGCGTGCCCGATGTGGCGCGCCAGAACATGGCAACGCTTTCGGGCGGGCAGTTCCAGCGGGTGCTGCTGGCCCGCGCTTTGCTGGTCAAGCCTGATATCCTGATGCTCGATGAACCCACCGCAGGGCTGGACCAGCCCGGTGTCGCCAGTTTCTACCGTCTGATCGAAGAAGTCCGTCGCGAGATTGGCTGCGCGGTGCTGTCGGTCAGTCATGACCTGCATGTGGTGATGTCCGCCTCGGACCGGGTGATTTGTATCAATGGCCATGTCTGTTGCGAAGGCGCGCCGCATGTCGTACGTGCCGCGCCAGAATACAGGGCGCTGTTTGGTCTGGGCACTGGCGGCGCGTTGGCGCTGTATCAGCACAGTCACGATCACGAGCATGATCACGACCATGACCAGCCCCATGACCATGACCATGACCATGAAAAGGACCATGCGCATCATGCTGGATGATTTCATGCTTCGCGCAACGCTTGCGGGTCTTGCGGTGGCGCTGGCGACGGGGCCGCTGGGCTGTTTTGTCGTCTGGCGGCGCATGGCGTATTTCGGCGATGCCACGGCACATGCGGCGATCCTGGGCGTGGCGCTGGCGCTGGCGTTCTCGCTGTCGGTCTTTCTGGGCACGATGGTGGTGGCGCTGATCATGGCGATGACGGTCTCGGCACTCGCCGGGCGCGGCTGGGCGATGGACACCACGCTGGGCGTGCTGGCGCATTCAGCGCTGGCCTTTGGCCTGGTGGCGGTGTCATTCCTGCCCAATGTGCGGGTCGATCT
>SLAT01000258.1 GCA_007126715.1 Roseinatronobacter sp. | reverse complement strand
TGCAGAAAGGCCGGATTCGACGTCATAGGGCAGTGGCAAGCGTGTCAGGGAACCAAATGTCATTGTAAAAGAATGCACCGCCATCCGGGCAAGGTCAATTCCCGCAACTGCTTCTGCAAGCGGGAAAAACCGAGGCAGGACATATCAGTTTTCATGATTCGAGGGCCTGATGGTTGCGGTATCGGAAAGTTTTTGCTTGCCAGAATTGGTCAGTTTATTTTACCACCCTTGCAGAGGGAGGAGCGACTTGTCGAAATGAACACTAGCTTGCGCAATTTTGTTGCGCGACAAATGTGCTTTTCTCTTGACGCATCACACCCGAACAGGGTGGATATCGGGACCAAAGTCCAACAACCGGAGGAACAAGAATGAATAAACTGCTTATCACAACAGCCTTGTCGGCCAGCCTTGTCGCAGGTGCCGTTCAGGCGCAGGAGCGTATTCGCTGGCAGGTGCCGATGAGCTTTGCTTCGACACTGACCGCGTTGGGCGACACAATGCCGTGGGTGGCTGAGCAACTTTCGGCAGTATCTGGCGGCAATATCGACCTGCGCGTGGCAGAGCCGGGCGCTGTGGTTCCAGCGCTTTCGATTTTCGAGAATGTCTCGGAAGGCAATATCGATGCGGGCTATAGCTGGATGGGCTATGAGTGGGGCACCGTGCCTGCGGCGGCCCTGTTTGGCGCCACGCCATTCGGTCTGGAATCGATGGAATTTCTGGCATGGATGACCCATCACGGCGGTCAGGAATTGCTGGAAGAAACCTTCCACCCCTACAATGTGCACCCGGTTCTGTGTGGCACGATCAGCCCGGAAACAGCCGGCTGGTTCCGTTCAGAGATGAACACGGTTGAAGACCTGCAGGGTCTGCGCTTCCGCGCTGCTGGTGTTGGCGGCGAAATCTTTGGTGAATTCGGCATGTCGGTGACATTGCTGCCAGGCGGTGAACTGTATCAGGCGCTGGAAACCGGTAACCTTGACGGGACCGAATTCTCGCTGCCCACAGTCGACGAGCAGCTTGGCTTCTATCAGGTTGCAGACTACCTCTATATGCCGGGCTGGCACCAGCCTTCGACAAACCAGTTCCTGTATGTCAATCTTGACGTATGGAACGGGCTGGAAGACCAGACACGCGCTATGATCGAGACCACCTGCATGGCGGGCAACGCCTATGCCATCGCACGGGCCGAAGCGCTTCAGGGCGCGTCGATCACACGGTTTGAAGAGCGCGGCACCAATGTGCGCACCTACTCGGATGAGCAGATCGCCGCATTCTATGACGCTACGCAGACCGTGATGGGCCGCTGGTCCGAGCAGGACGAAATGTTCGGCAAGGTCTATGCATCCATGATGGATTTCCAGGCAGAACTGCGCCCTTGGAAAGAGCAGGGTTACCTGCCGCGCGACTGGCAGTCACGGATCGAAGACTGATCTGACCTGACCTGACACTGGGCCGCGCCTTTGACAGGCGCGGCCTTTTGTCAAAGACTGCAACTTGGCACGATGCCCCTGATCTCAGTCCTCTCGGAGGAAGCGACGCATGACCCAGACAAATAGCCCATTCGAGATTGACCTTGATAAGGTTGAAGATGCTGGCGCACGCAGTCACGGGCTGAACTTTCCCCGAACCTGGTTGTCGGACATGATCGAGACCGCCCTCGGCTCTCTTTCCTATATCCTGAACACGATCTGGTTCGCGTTGGTTCTGATCATCGTTGTCAATGTGACCATGCGCTATGCGCTCGGGATTAATTATGTCTGGGTCGAAGAGGTGCAGTGGCACATCTACGCCGTAGGCTTCATGTTTGGCATTGGCTACGCCCTGATGCATGACGCGCATGTGCGGGTCGATGTGCTGGCCACCAATTTCCGCCCCACCATCCGCGCCTGGATTGAAGCACTTTCGATTGTCGTAATCATTCTGCCGATGTGCTGGCTAATCATCAGTTATGGCATTCCCTTTGTCGAGGCGTCCTATAATCGCGGTGAACGCTCTTCTGCACCCGGTGGGCTGCCCAATCGCTGGATGATCAAAAGCGTGATCGTGCTGGCCTTTGCCTATATCGGGCTGGCCGCCTTTGCACGGCTGTTGCGGGTCACCTGCTTTCTGTTCAACTTCCCGCGCGCTCGGGTCACGAAATAACTGACTGATCGCAGGCCCGATCGCGGCCCGCGCAAGGTTTCATCACAGGGAATACGGGATGGAAACGAACGAAATCCTCGTTGTCGCAATGCTGGTGTCTTTCATCGCCCTGATCTTCACGGGGATTCCCGTGGCATGGGCGCTGGCTGGCGTGTCGATCGGGTTCAGCTTCATCGCCATCTATGGCTTCGACATGTTTGGCTGGGACACATATTTCCTGACCGACTTTCGGATCTTCGGCATCTTTGTCCAGCGAATCTGGGGCCAGATGTCGAACTGGATTCTGGTTGCCTTGCCGATGTTCATCTTCATGGGCCTGATGCTGGAACGCTCGGGTGTAACCGAAAAACTGATGGAGAACTTCATCCAGTTGTTCGGGCGGTTCCGCGGCGGGCTGGCGCTGGGTGTGGTGCTGATCGGCATTCTGCTGGCGGCATCGACCGGCATTGTGGGCGCATCGGTGGTGCTGCTGGCGCTTTTGTCCATGCCGATCATGTTGCAACAAGGGTATAACAAGGGCTTCGCTTCGGGCGTGGTCTGTTCGGCGGGCACATTGGGCATTCTGATCCCGCCCTCGATCATGCTGATCATCATGGCTGACCAGATGTCAGTCTCGGTGGGCAACCTGTTCATGGGCGCGCTTATTCCGGGGCTGATGCTGGGGGTGTTCTACATCATCTACATTATGGTGGCGGCAACCTTCTTCAAGAACCTTGCCCCTGCGCCCCAGAACCTGCCCCCCGTCACGTTCAAACTGATTCTCAGCACATTGCTGGCCGTCGTGCCGCCGCTGCTGCTGATCTTTGCAGTGCTTGGCTCGATCTTCTTTGGCATCGCCACACCGACCGAAGCGGCGGGCGTCGGCGCATTCGGCGCTACCTTGCTGGCGGCGGCCAATGGGCGTTTGTCCCTTGCTGTGCTGAAAGACGTGGGCATGAAAACCACGCTGACAACATCTTTCATCTTCGGGATCTTTCTGGGTGCAACGATGTTCGCGGTGGTGATGCGTCAACTTGGCGGGGATGATTTCATCACCCAATCGCTGCAATCGCTGCCTTTTGGCCCCTCGGGTGTTGTGCTGACCATCCTGTTTATCGCGTTTCTGGCGGGGTTCTTCCTCGACTGGCTGGAAATCTCGTTGATCATGCTGCCGCTGGTTGCGCCTGTGGTGGTGATCCTTGGGTTTGACCAGATCTGGTTCATTGTCCTGTTTGCGGTGGTGCTACAGACGTCATTCCTGACGCCGCCTGTGGGTTTCTCGCTGTTCTATCTGAAGGGTGTGGCCCCACCAAGTGTGACGATCATCGACATCTACAAGGGTGTTATCCCGTTTGTGTTATTGCAGATGCTGGCGGTGATCATGGTGTTCATCTTCCCGCAACTGGTATTGTGGTTGCCGGGGCGGCTCTTGTAAGCGGAGCAAAGCAGGATTATCACGTCCAGACCCCGGCCTTGCGCCGGGGTCTGTTATTTGCCCCCTTCTTTTGCGAGGCCAATGTGCTGTTCGATCCGCTTCTTTACAGCTTTGTGTTTCTTGGACTGTTCTCTCCCGGGCCGAATGTGATCATGCTGACAGCATCCGGTGCGCGGTTCGGGTTCCAGCGCACATTGCCGCATCTGTTTGGTGTGGTGCTGGGTGTAGGCATTATTGCAGGGGTCACGGCCCTTGGCGTCGGGGCGCTTGTTCTGGCAAATCCGGCCTTGGGGCTGGTACTGCAAATACTGGCTGCGGCATGGATCCTGTGGATGGCATGGGGCTATTTCAACGCCACCCGCCGCCCGACGACAGAGGCACAGGATGTCGGTGATCCCATGACCCTGTGGCAAGGTGCCCTGTTCCAATGGATCAACCCCAAGGTCTGGGCCGTGGCCTTTGCCGCCTCGGCCGGGTATGGCGCGGGCCTTGCCCCCGCATGGGAAGCCGCGCGGCTGGGGCTTTCGTTCAGCAGCGTCAACCTGGGGGTCTGTCTGTTCTGGGCCAGCGCCGGGGCCTTGCTGACCGGTTTGCTGCAATCGCCCGCGCGCTGGCGTGTCTTCATGCGGTTCATGGCTGCGTTACTGGCGCTGTCGGCAGTGCTGGTATTTCGCTGAGCGCTTGCCTTGGGGCGCGAATATGGTAGCGTCATTTGATCAAATCTAGCCGGAGAAGATATCATGGCCCTTGACCGCCCTACCCCGAATGATCTGCGTGCCTTCTGGATGCCGTTCACGGCCAATCGCCAGTTCAAGCAAGCCCCACGTATGCTGGTCGAGGCGGATGGGATGTTCTACACCACCTCGGACGGGCGGCAGGTGCTGGACGGCACGGCAGGGCTGTGGTGCTGCAACGCGGGACATAAACGCCCCCGCATCGTTGAAGCGATCCAGAAACAGGCGTCCGAACTGGATTATGCGCCTGCATTCCAGATGGGCCACCCCAAGGCGTTCGAGCTTGCAAACCGGCTGGTTGATCTTGCCCCCGAGGGGATTGATCACGCGTTTTTCACCAATTCAGGGTCAGAATCGGTCGAGACAGCCCTGAAAATTGCCATCGCTTACCACCGTGCGCGCGGCGATAGTGCGCGCACCCGCCTGATCGGGCGCGAGCGTGGTTATCACGGGGTGAATTTCGGCGGAATCTCGGTCGGCGGTATTGTCAATAATCGCCGCCATTTCGGCGCGATGCTGGCGGGTGTCGATCATCTGCCGCATACGCATATCCCGGAGAACAGGTGGACAAAGGGCCAGCCAGAGCATGGCGCGCATCTGGCCGATGATCTGGAACGCATCGTCGCCCTGCATGGCGCCGACACCATAGCCGCCGTGATTGTAGAGCCGGTCGCCGGGTCCACGGGCGTGCTGATTCCGCCAAAGGGCTATCTGCAACGCCTGCGCGAGATTGCCACCAAACACGGAATATTGCTGATCTTTGACGAGGTGATTACCGGTTTTGGCCGTCTTGGCAGCGCCTTTGGGGCGCAGCATTTCGATGTGATGCCCGACATGATTACCTGCGCCAAGGGTCTGACAAATGGCGTGATCCCGATGGGCGCGGTGCTGACCACGGGAGCCATCCATGACGCCTTCATGCAAGGCCCCGAGCATCTGATCGAACTGTTTCACGGCTATACCTATTCGGGCAACCCTATCGCATCGGCAGCCGCCCTTGCCACGCTGGAAACCTACCGCGAGGATGCGCTGTTCGAGCGCTGCGCCGAGATTGCGCCCTATTGGGAAGAGGCGGTTCATTCACTCAAAGACCGCCGCCATGTTATCGACATTCGCAATATGGGGCTTATTGGTGCGGTGGAACTGGAACCCATCGCGGGCGCACCCACGCAGCGCGCTTTCGCCGCTTTCCTGAAAGCCTATGAGAAGGGCATTCTGATTCGCACGACAGGTGATATCATCGCCATGTCGCCGCCCCTTATCATCGAGAAGGCGCATATTGACCAGTTGATCGGCACACTGGGCGAAGTCCTCGACAGCCTTGACTGACCCATGAGCAAATCTCTCAAACGGGTGGCCCGCGTGCTGCAAGACGCGGGCCTGCCAGACACGATTGTTGAAGCAGGCGAGGCGCGCACGGCGGAACTGGCGGCAGCGGCCTGCGACTGCGAGATTGACCAGATCGTGAAATCAATCATCTTTTGCGGGCGGGAGTCTGGCGCGATCCGGCTGTTTCTGACCGCAGGGAGCAACCGCATCTGCGCCGACAAGGCCTCGGCGCTGGCGGGTGAGGGGCTGGGGCGGGCAGATGCCAATCTGGTGCGCGCAACGACAGGTTTCGCCATTGGCGGGGTTTCCCCTGTCGGGCATCTAAACCCTTCGCCCTGCTGGATTGATCCGCGCCTGCTGGAGTTCGCGCAGGTCTGGGCCGCAGCGGGGACGCCGCGTCATGTGTTTGCAATTGCGCCAACAATGCTTATCTCGCTTGCTGATGCCCATGTTGCGGATTTTGTTGAATGAGCTTGCCAGACCCCGAATTGCAGCCGGAATTCTATGGTGATGTGCCGCTCAAGCGTGCATTGGCGTGGGGTATTGATGTGGTTGTGACCCTTGCCCTGACACTTCTGGGTTTGGTTCTGACGCTATTTGTCAGCGCCTTCTTTCTGCCTGTCTTGTTTGGCGCGATCTCGATCGGCTACCGCACTGTCATGCTGGCGCGCTATGGGGCAACCTTGGGCATGATGATCACCGCCCTGAAATGGCGCGGCCTTGACGGGCGCGAACCCGACCCGATGACCGCCTTTATCTACAGCGCCATGCATACCGGGCTTTGGACGGTGTTTCCGCTGCAAATTGCCTCGATAGTGATGATCCTGCTGACACCTTATCGACAGGGGCTGCATGACATGGTTCTGGGCACCACGATGCTGCATAGGGTCGCGCCTGACTGAGAACTGCCGCAGACCCTATCAGACCACTTGGCGAAACCCGAAACCCTTGCTAGTCTATGCCCATAGATTGATGATTTGAGACTTGTTTGATGCGCCATAGCTTGCCAACAATCCCGCAGTTCTATGTGACTGCCCCCCAGCCATGCCCGTATCTTGACGGCAGGATGGAGCGTAAGCTGTTCACCGCCCTGCAAGGCGAACAAGCCGAGGCGATGAATGACACCTTGTCCAAACAAGGCTTTCGTCGGTCGCAGAACGTTCTGTACCGCCCCTCTTGTGCGGATTGTTGTGCCTGCCTGTCGGCGCGTATCCGTGTGGCTGACTTCCAGCCCTCACGCTCGCAGCGCAGGGTTCTCAAGCGCAATAGCGACATGCAGCGCTATGTGACCAGCGCCTGGGCCACCGAAGACCAGTATGACCTGTTCCGCCGCTATCTGGATTCGCGCCATGCCGATGGCGGTATGGCCGATATGGATGTGTTCGAATTCGCCGCGATGGTCGAGGAAACCCCCGTTCGCACCCGCGTTCTGGAATATATTTCGCAAGATGAAAGCGGTCGGCGCCAGTTGCGCGCGGTCTGCCTGAGTGATGTGCTGGATGACGGGCTGAGCCTTGTCTATTCCTTCTTCGACCCGGACCAGTCGGCGCTGTCGCTGGGCAGCTACATGATTCTGGATCAGATCGCGCTGGCCCGGAAAGTCGGGTTGCCCTATGTTTACCTTGGATATTGGGTGCCCGGCAGCCCGAAGATGGATTACAAGGCCAAGTTTTCGGCGCTTGAAATCTATCACGACGGGGTATGGCGTGATCTGGGCGACCGTGAAAGCCATACCAGCGCAACGCATCCTCTCTCTGTCAAGCCTATCGCCGAGCAGGTCGCAAGCCTGAACCTGCCAAAGACGCTAAGCGCGCCCATCACCCCGACGCGGATTATACGCGACCTTTAAGATACGTCACCAGCTGTGATGTCATCGGCAGGCGTATGGGATCGGTCTGGGAACTTACGTTGGTGGAAAATACGACCGATTGGCGGTTGCTGAGGGTTTTGCGGACGAAGGGTAATCGTACCAAGCGTATCGCAGCAGCGCGGCTGGGCAGCCGGAGTTGCTATGTCTGAAAAGTCCCGCAAGCGGCCATCAAAGCGCATCTGGGGCCCCCGGATGCATATCGGGGACCGCCCACACACTGCCGTTGTCATCACTGCCAAGGACGGGGCACAGGGTCAAGCCTACGCTGAAACCAACCCAAAGCGTCAATTTGACTTGCGGGTCGGGATGAAAGGCAAGGGCAATACCGGCACGCCCTCTTCGATCAGGGCTTTTGCCTCAGTTGGGTTGGCTTCGCCATAGATCGGCCGGTCCGGGACATCGCCCAGATACATCGCGCGCGCTTCAGTGGCAAAACGCGTCCCCACATATTCCGAGCTGGCCTCTATCTTGCTGCGCAGGGCTTTCAGCTTCTCGGCGGTGGACGGGGTATCGGGGTCATCCTCAGGCACGGAGGCGGTCTGCGCCTTTTGCTGGCCCTGCGATACGGCAGGCGCCATCAGGGCCTTTTCGACCTTGCTTCCCCCGCAATCGGGACAGACGATCATGCCGCGATGCTTCAGTTCGTCATAGGCCGTGCCAGACTTGAACCAGCTGTCAAAGGCATGTCCGTTACTGCATTTCAAAGAAAATTTTATCATAGGTCATGGACTTACCAAGAAGATACTACACCTAAACATCTTCGCGGTCAGTTCAAGGGCCAATGACTTGCTCTGCCGTTCTGGCCCGCTACCTCTTGCGCAGATGATGGAGGTTTCATGCTCAGATCTGCCCTTGGCCTTGTGCTTGCAATTTTCGCCCTGCCCGCTTGGGCGTTCAGTTTCACAGCGCTGGACGGCAGCCCGCTGGAGTTGTCGCAATGGCGCGGACAGCCCGTGCTGGTGGTCAACACGGCCTCGCTTTGCGGGTTCACGCGGCAATATGGGGATATGCAAAGCCTGTATGAAGAATTTGGCGAACAAGGGCTGGTCGTTCTAGCGGTCCCGTCAGATGATTTTCGCCAAGAGCTTGGCAGCAACGAAGAGGTCGCGGATTTCTGCCGCGTGCAGACTGGCCTGACCTTTCCGATAACGCAGATTACCCCGGTGCGCGGGACGCAGGCGCATCCGTTCTACCAATGGCTGGCCGAGGAACACGGGCATGTGCCGAACTGGAATTTCAACAAGGCGCTGATCGGCCCGGACGGCGCGTTGATCGGGTTCTGGGGGTCGGCCATGCGCCCCACGGCGCGCGCCATCACGCGCGAAATCCGTGCTGCCCTGCAATGACGCCGATCTTCATCGGCTCTGAAATCTATCGTGGGTCCAGCTACGGGGCGTGGCACCCGCTGCATATTCCGCGCGTCTCGACCGTGATGGACCTGACGCGTGCATTGGGGTGGTTGCCGCCATCACAATACCGCACCAGCCCGCGCGCCAAGGCGAATGCGCTGATGCTGTTTCACACGCCTGACTATATTGCGGCGCTGCAACAGGCCGAAGCCACACAACGCGTCGACGATGCAACGCGCGCGCGCCACGGGCTGGGGAGCACGGCAAACCCGGTCTTCCCCGAAATGTACCGCCGCCCTGCCACGGGCGCAGGCGGGGTGATGCTGGCGGCTGAACTGGTGCGTGACGGGGGGATTGTGCATGTGCCCGGCGGCGGCACACATCATGCGATGGCCAGCTATGCCAACGGGTTTTGCTACCTCAACGACCCTGTCCTGTGCCTGTTGGCGCTGCGCCAACTCGGGCTTGCCCGTATCGCCTATGTCGATATCGACGCGCATCATTGCGACGGGGTTGAAGCGGCGCTGACGGGCGCCAGCGATATGCTGATGATCTCGGTGCATGAAGAACGGCGCTGGCCCTTCACTGGCGCGCTCGACGATGATGGTGGGGGGTGCGCTTTGAATCTGCCCGTTCCGCGCGGGCTGAATGACACCGAGATGCGCGCCATCTTGCAGCGCCTGATCCTGCCCGCGCTGGAGCGGTTCGCCCCGGATGCGATCGTGCTGCAATGCGGGTCAGACGCCATCGAGGAAGACCCGCTGTCGCGCTTGTCCCTGTCCAACAATGCCCATGCCGAGATTGCCGTGGCGCTGGCCGCGCTTGCGCCCCGGCTGATCGTGCTGGGCGGTGGTGGCTATAACCCGTGGTCAGTGGCGCGGTGCTGGACGCGTGTCTGGGGCGCGCTGAACGGGTGGACCGTCGAGGGAGATATGCCCGAGGACGCGCGACAGGTGCTGGAAGGGTTGCGCTGGACCCGGCGCGCGGCAGGGCGCAATCCGCCAAAGGCATGGCGCAGCACGCTTATTGACCCACCGCGCGAAGGGCCTGTGCGGGCAGAGATCACAGATCGGATTGCCCATCTGAGGGGCCGCTTGCCGCGCGTGCTTGCCAGTTGAGTGAAGCCGTGCCGTGACGGCGGATGACCTGCGGAAATGTTGAAAAAATGACACAAGCAGCGCGGCGTTGGGGTGCGCTGTCTTAATCCACCAGCGTCGCAACATAGTCCAGCAAGGCGGGCCGCGCAGTTTCCAGCCCGCGGGACTGGACCCGCGAGATCAACTCGGTCACCTCGATCAGGTTTGCGCGCCGGATCAAGGACTTCACCGGCCCAATTGATGCTGGCCGCATGGAGAGCGAGGTGATGCCGATCCCGGCAAGCGCCAGCGCGTCAATGGGGCGCCCGGCATCTTCGCCGCAAAAGGAAAGGTCAGTTCTGGCCGAATGGCAGCGATCTACGATAACCTGTAGAAATGTCAGAAAACTGACATTCAACGTGTCGTAGCGGCGGCGGACCAGTTCATTCTCGCGGTCGGCGGCAAAGAAGAATTGCTTGAGGTCATTGCCGCCGATCGAGATGAAATCCACGGCTTCGAAAAAACTGTCTGGCGCATAGGCAAGAGAGGGGGTTTCCAACATGGCCCCGACTTCAAGGTTTTCAGGCAAGGGGTGCCCAAGACGCCGTTCGCGCTCGATCTCGCGCAGCAAGGTGTCATGCGCCTGCGTGAATTCGCTGGCCGTGGCGACCAGCGGGAACATCACGCTAAGCGCGCGGCCCTTCGCGGCACGGATCAAAGCCTGCAACTGCATGCGCAAGACACCGGGCTTGTCCAAGCCCACCCGAAGGGCCCGCCAGCCCATTGCCGGGTTCGGTTCGTCCGGGCGGTTCATATAGGGCATGACCTTGTCCGACCCTATGTCCAGCGTCCGAAAATACACTTTGCGACCCGCTGCGGCATCGAGCACGCGGGCATAGTTTGCCACCAGATCAGAGCGCTTGGGCATCCGGTCCTGCACCAGAAACTGCAACTCTGTTCGGAACAGCCCCACCGCATCGGCACCCGAATTGGGCAAGGAAGGCAGGTCTGCCAGCAATCCCGCATTCATCTTGAGCGCGATTTCAGTGCCACAGCGCGCCTGCGCGGGCTTGTCACGCAGGATCGCATAGCGTTCCTGCGCCTTGGCCTGCATCGCCATCTTGTCGCGAAACGCGCTGGAAATGCTGTCATCGGGGCGCAGATGCACCACGCCTTCGGTTCCATCGACAAGAATATGGTCACCGTTCAGCGCCTCGGTCGTGATGCGCGGGACATTGATTACCAGCGGAATAGCAAGCGCACGCGCCACAATCGTGGCATGACTGCCCACGGCACCCTCTTCCAGCACGACGCCCCGCAATTTGCGCCCATATTCCAGCAATTCCCCCGGCCCGATATTGCGCGCGACCAGAATAGGGCGCTCTGGCATCTCGGCGCCGGTTTCATTGCCTTGGCCTGTCAGAATCCGCAGCAGGCGGTTTGAGAGGTCATCCAGATCATGCAGCCGGTCGCGCAGATACGCATCGGGCACCCGTTCCAGACGCGCGCGCGCAGCGGATTGTTCCTTTTCGACTGCCGCTTCGGCAGAGAGGCCAAGGCGGATATCTTCTTCCATACGCTTCATCCAGCCGCGCGAATGCGCGAACATCCGGTAGGTTTGCAGCACCTCCATATGTTCCTTGTCGCGGCTTCCGCCGGCGGTTGCGAGCAACTGGTCAATGGAAACGCGCAATGTCTCAACCGCCGTATTCAGGCGGACAAGTTCGGCGCGGCTGTCGTCATTGACAAGATTGGTGATGACCACGCGCGGCTGGTGCAGCCAGACCTGACCCTCTGCCTCGCCTTCCTGAGCGGTCACGCCGCGCAGCATGGCAGGGTTCTGGTGCGGGGTCGCGAAACTGGTGCCTTCGCCGGTAAAGGCCCCCAACTCGGTCATCTCGGCGATGACCATCGCGACCACTTCCAGCCCGTAAACCTCGTCTTCGGAATAGAGGCGCGGCTCCTTGGCCTGCACGACCAGCACGCCCAGCCGTTCCCCAAGGCGCTGAACCGGCACACCCAGAAAAGAGGTGAACACCTCCTCTCCGGTTTCGGGCATGTAGCGAAACCCCTGTTCGGCAGGGGCATTCGCAGTGTTCACAGGGCGCGCAAGCCGCGCGACCTTGCCAACCAGCCCCTCGCCAAGGCGCAATCTGGTCTGATGCACGGATTCGGGGCGCAAACCTTCGGTTGCGCACAGTTCCAGCGTGTCAGGGTCGCGGAACAGATAGATCGAACAGACATCCACACCCATCGATTCGGTGATGATGGTGGTGATCCGGTCCAGACGCTCCTGCCCCGGATTTGCCAGCGACATTTCATCGCGTAATTTGCGCAACAGCTTGCGGCTGTCAGTTTCCGTTCTGTGGGGCATGGCCCCTCCGATCCTGCTTTTGGGCCTGCCTCAGCCCGTCTTGTCCAGTTCAAACGCATCATGAAGCGCCTGAACCGCCAATTCCATATATTTCCTATCAATCAATACAGAAATCTTGATTTCAGATGTCGCAATGACTTTAATATTAACACCTTCAGCGGCGAGTGCGCTGAACATGCGCGCGGCAACACCGGCATGGCTGCGCATCCCGATCCCCACGACCGACACCTTGGCTGCGTCTGTGTCGATTTCCAGCTTTTCATAGCCGATATTTCCAGCATCGCGCGCCGCTTCCAACGCCTTGCGCGCGCGGCTGACCTGATCAACCGGGCAAGAGAATGTCATGTCGGTCACAGGTTTGTCGCTGCCCTGATAGTTCTTTTCGGAAATGTTCTGCACGATCATATCGACATTCACCCCCGCTTCGGACAAGGGCCCGAATATGGCGGCCGCAATACCGGGGCGGTCTTCGACAGTGACAAGGGTCAGTTTCGCTTCTTCGCGGCTATAGGCCACGCCCGAGACGACTTTCGATTCCATGATTTCATCCTCATCACAGACCAGGGTTCCAGATGTTTCGTCAGTATCATCAAAAGATGACAGAACGCGCAGCCGCACCTTATAGCGCATCGCCAGTTCGACCGAGCGGGTTTGCAGCACTTTGGCACCAAGCGATGCAAGTTCCAGCATTTCCTCAAAACTGATCTTGTCAAGTTTGCGCGCTTTTGAGGTGATGCGCGGGTCTGTCGTATAGATGCCGTCTACATCAGTATAGATATCGCAGCGTTCTGCATCAAATGCTGCGGCAAAGGCCACTGCGGTGGTGTCGGACCCGCCACGGCCCAAAGTGGTGATCCGCCCTTCGGGGCTGACGCCCTGAAAGCCTGCGATCACCGCAACCTTGAACCCCTCGGCAAATTTCGCGTCCAGATTGGCGCGGGGGATATCCACAAACCGTGCCGCGCCATGTGCGCTGGTGGTCTGGATCGGCACCTGCCAGCCCTGCCAGGACCGCGCGGGAACATCCATTTCCTGCAAGGTCAGCGCCATAAGACCAGCGGTGACATTCTCGCCAGAGCTGACCACGGCATCATATTCGCGCGCGTCATAGAGGGGCGAGGTTTCATTGACCCAGCCGACCAATTCATTGGTCTTGCCAGACATGGCCGAGACGATGACAATCACATCATAGCCGCGCGCCACCTCTGCGCGGACCTTTTCGGCCGCATTGCGGATTCGCTCCAGATCCGCGACCGAAGTACCGCCGAATTTCATCACCAGAAGCGGCATGGGCCGACCCTTCCCCGCAGACATTTCGCGCCACTCTTTATGCGTCTACCCTTGCCTGCGCAAGGTCGGGCTGTCGCTGCGACGGGCACACGGGCAGTTTTTTGTCGCAGACGGGGGTGCAGGGGTTGGGCGGGGATGCACAAGAGGGTGCGGGGGGACGGCTTTGTAGCACCTTGCAGACATAGAGAAGCTATGCACAAAGCCGCGCAGCGTCGGGCCGCGGTGCGGCGATCCTCCCTTCAATCTAATGCGCTTTATGTTGGCCAAATCCGCGAAAAATCAGATCTGTGCGCTGGTGGCAGCCAAATCGCCATGCCCGTGGGCGGCCCGGAGGTGCGCGGCGGCCTTCGGCCTTGATTCCGCGCTTGGCGCGCTGGTTCACCGCCCTCACAGCCCCGCAAAGCCCTCATTGTGGCGCGTGCGTCATGTGGCAAGCATCTTGCGTCAGGCCAGCCAGTCGCGGAATTCGTCGATCACCTGCTTGTAGATCTGGCGTTTGAAGGGGACGATCGCGTCCAGCATTTCGTCTGCCGCAATCCAGCGCCATTCCGAGAATTCAGGATGCGAGGTCTGGATATTGATCTGATCATCGCGGCCCAGATAACGCATCAGAAACCAGCGCTGTTGCTGGCCCTTATAGCAACCGTTCCAGATGTTCGGCACGATGTCATGCGGCAGGTCATAGGCCAGCCAATCGCCCGTCTCGGACAGGGGGGCGACAAGATCCGGCGTGACGCTGATCTCTTCTTGTAACTCGCGCAGGGCCGCCACGCCCGGGTTCTCGCCCTCGTCAATCCCGCCTTGGGGCATTTGCCAGGCCGGGGTCGGGCTGTCGATGCGTTGGGCCGCGAAGATCAGCCCCTGTGCGTTGATCAGCATGATCCCGACACAGGGGCGATAGGGCAGTTTTTCGATTTCGGCAGGCGTCATCGCTGACCGTTCAAGGCGGTCAGACCGCGCAGGATATCAAGCGCATAGGCAAGCTGGTAATCTTCTTGGCGCAAGCGCGCCACATCTTCTGCTTTCTGACGCTCTTCTTCCATCTGGCGACGCTCGTCTTCGGACATGTCGTTATTCTCCAGACGTCCGCGAAGGTCGTTTTCCGAACGGGTCCGGGGGGCGGCTTCGGATTCGCCATCCTCGATAGGCTGGCGACGCGGTTGTTCCACCACAATGTCAGGCGATACGCCCAGCGCCTGAATGGAGCGCCCTGAAGGTGTATAATACAGCGACGTGGTCAGCCGGATCGCGCCATCTCCGCGAAGCGGCATGACTGTCTGGACCGAGCCTTTGCCAAAGCTGCGCGTGCCCACAACGATTGCGCGGCGGTGATCCTGCAAGGCACCTGCGACAATCTCTGACGCGGAAGCAGAGCCGGCATTGATCAGCACAACCAAGGGCTTGCCATCTATCAGGTCACCCGCCTGTGCATTAAAACGCTCTCCCGCATCGTCCTCGCGTCCGCGGGTCGAGACGATTTCGCCCTGTTCCAGAAATGCATCTGACACCCGGATTGCCTGTGTCAGCAAACCGCCGGGATTGTTACGCATATCCAGCACAACGCCGCCAAGTTGATCCATACCGCCCAGTTCCTCGATTGCCTCGTTCAGGCCATCGCGCAGGTTCGGAAAGGTCTGTTCATTGAAGGTGGTGACGCGCAACACGACGATGTCACCTTCGGTGCGCACACGGACCGCTTGCAAGCGGATGGTGTCGCGGATGATGGACAGGTCGAACGGTTCAGATACCCCGTCGCGCAAAATTGTGACGATGATCTCGGACCCGACCGGCCCGCGCATCAGGTCAACGGCCTGTGCCAGCGTCAGCCCCATGAGCGACTCGCCATCGACATGGGTGATCAGATCGCCCGGCTCTACACCCGCAAGATCGGCGGGTGTGCCATCCATTGGCGTTACGACCTTGATGAACCCTTCTTCCTGCGTCACCTCAATTCCCAGACCGCCGAAAGAGCCGCGCGTCTGGGTGCGCATATCGTCGAAATCATCTGGGGGCATGTAGCCGGAATGCGGGTCGAGCGACATTAGCATACCATTGATGGCAGCTTCGATCAGTTTTGCGGTGTCGGGTTCTTCGACATACTGGTTGCGAATGCGCTCGAATACATCGCCAAACAAGTCAAGCTGTTCGTAAACATTCGTTGTACGCACACGTTCCTGAGCCAGAAGTGGCCCGGCCACCTGTGTCGCAAGAAGGGCACCGCCGATGATGCCCCCGATACCTGCCATGACAATTCTTTTCATCCCGCTATCCTATCCTGCGCCAGCCCGCTCTGGCAGCGCGCGTTTTCCACATCCTGTTCAACCCCCACTGAATGCGAACCAAGGCTCTGGGTCAATGGGGTTGCCACCCTCTCGCAGCTCAAAATAGAGTGTTTGGCTTCGGCTGCCAGATGTTATCTCGGGACTGTGTCCGCCCGACATACTGCCAAGTGGTGCGCCAAGCGGCAATATCTCGCCAGTTGAGACAAGCAATTCTTCCAACCCTGCCAAGACCAGAAGAATAGCTTCCGCCGGTTCCAGAATCACCACCTCGCCCTGCCCGGCAAGCGGGCCGGCATAGCGCACGGTTGCAGACCACGGGGCTGTGACCAGCGCCTCGGGGGCTGTTGCCAACACAAGACCCTGACGCCTGATCCCGGCGGCATCGGGCTGGTTGAAGCGGTGCAGGATCGTCGCGCGCACAGGCGGCGCAAGCGTCCCTCTGGCGGCCTGAAATGTCGCCGCAGGCTGGTTATCGCTTGTCACCCAGCTTTGCGCCAGTTCCTGCGCGAACTCTTCCAATGTCCGGGCGTTGCGGGCCAGAACTTCAAGCTGCTCCGGTTCGTCCACCAGACGCTTGGGCAAGGGGCCGCGATCTGACACCGCTTGCGCAAGGGCCACGCGTGATTCTTGGGCAACTCTCAAGCCTTGTTCAAGCGCCAGAAACCCGTATTGCCGCGCGCGACGCAGGGCGCGCAAATCCTCCAGCGCATCGCGCAAGTCGGTTACGGCGCGGGCCAGTGGGGGTGTCACCTCTGCCAGCAGCATGGCGGCGCGAGCGGTTTCCAGCCCACCTTGCGGATGCAGCAGCGCAATGCTTTCATCCACGCGGCCCGTCGCCATCAGCACAGCCAGCAGGCGCGACATCTCTTCGCTGCGGGCGGCGAATTCGCGCTCTAGCGCGGCCTCGCGCAACTGGGCGTCACGCAACCCGTCGCGCAGGGCAACAAGCCCGTCTTCATAGGCCTGAATGGTCTGGCTGAGCGCTGCGATCTGGTTGCGCCCGCTGCTGGCGGCCTGCATCGCGGCGCTGGCCTCTTCCAGTGCGCGCGTCGCTTCCAGCGCGCGTTCGGCGGGATCGGCAAGCGCGGCATTTCCCGACCAGAGCAGGCAGCAACCCAGTGTCAGCGCGCGCCAGATCATCGGATGATCAGGCTTTCGCCTGTCATCTCGGGCGGTTGCTTCAGCCCCATCAGTTCCAGAAGGGTTGGCGCGACATCTGCCAGCCGCCCATCGCGCAACCGTGCTCCCTCTGGCCCGCCGATCAGCACGACTGGCACAGGGTTGAGCGTATGCGCGGTATGCGCGCCCCCGGTCTGGGGGTCGATCATCTGTTCGCAATTGCCGTGATCGGCGGTCAGCAACATCGCCCCTCCGACCTTGCCAAGCGCGTCCAGTGCGGCGCCAAGCCCGGCATCCACCGCCTCGCAAGCACGGATTGCGGCCTGCAGGTCGCCTGTATGGCCAACCATATCGGGATTGGCAAAATTGACCACGATCAGATCAAAGCCCTGTCCGATCACCTCGGCCAGTGTCGCGGCCACTTCGGGCGCGGCCATTTCGGGTTGCAGGTCATAGGTGGCGACCTTGGGGCTGGATGGCATGTGCCGCTCCTCGCCCTGCTCGGTGGTTTCCTTGCCGCCATTGAGGAAAAAAGTCACATGCGGATATTTCTCGGTCTCGGCCAGCCGAAACTGGCGCAACCCATGCGAGGCAACCCATGCGCCAAGCGTATTCACGATCTCGCGCTTGGGAAAAGCCGTGCGCATGAAGGCGTTATGGGCGTCCGAATACTCGACCATGCCCAGCATCGCTGACCAGTTTGGCGGCGCGCCCCGGTCAAACCCGTTGAAGCTGGGCGCGCCAAGCGCGGCAAGGATTTCGCGCGCGCGGTCAGCACGGAAATTCAGGCAAAACAGCCCGTCACCGGGTTTGGCCCCGCCATAGCCTGCCACGATTGTCGGCGCGATGAACTCGTCGGTCTCTGCGCGGGCATAGGCGGCGGCCACAGCCTCTGGGGCGCTGGCCGCCACCTCGCCCTCGCCGCGGATGATTGCGCGCCATGCGCGCTCCACCCGGTCCCAGCGATTGTCGCGGTCCATTGCCCAGTAGCGCCCGATCACCGTGCCGATCCGAACTGTCTGGGGCAAACCGGATTGCAGATTGGCGATGAACTTGTCGGCACTTTTCGGGGCGACATCGCGCCCATCGGTGATGGCGTGGATCACCACCCGGACGTCTGCTTGCGTCAGAGCATCTATCGCCGCTTTCAAATGTTCAACATGACCATGCACCCCGCCATCAGAAACAACTGAAAACAGATGTGCCGCACCACCAGTTTCTTGCATTTTTTCAACAAAACCCAATATCGCAGGGTTTTGGGCAAAGCCGCCATCCTCTATGGCAAGGTCGATCTGCCCCAGATCCATCGCAACGACACGCCCCGCGCCGATATTGGTGTGACCGACTTCGGAATTGCCCATCTGCCCTGTGGGCAACCCTGCATCGGGGCCATGTGTGATCAGGCTGGCATTGGGACAGTCGCGCATGACTTGGTCAAAATGCGGGGTATGTGCCTGGGCAACTGCATTGCCTTCGCGCGCCGCACTGAGGC
>SLAT01000168.1 GCA_007126715.1 Roseinatronobacter sp. | reverse complement strand
CATAAATCGCAATGGGTTGCGATGGTGCGACGCACCGAGAGAATACGGCCCACGCAAGAGCTTGTACAATCGTTGGAAGTGGTGAAGCGAGATGGGCGCATTTGCGCGGATCATGGCGGGTCTGGCCTCCGAGGGCATGGCCATGCGCGAAGCCCTGCTCGCGCACCATCCCGACATCTTCGCACGCATGAAGAGGAAAGAGTGACATGAAGACCGATCTCACCGTGGTCCTGATGGATGCCCCAGCCGCTGTCATGCGCGCCATGCTCGACGACGCGACAAAGCCGGCTCTGGGAGCAGCCCAAGTTCTGGGCCGCTTCTGGTCCGCAGTTCGCGCGCTCACTGTCTAAAGGGGTTCAAAAGCCACGGAGACGGCTATCATACTTGGACTGAAGACGAAATCGCTGCGTTCGAAGCACATCATCCGATCAAGAGCAAAGCGCGTCTCTCCATGACACTGATGCTTTGCACAGGTCAACGCCGCTCTGATGCTGTCCGAATGGGGTGGCAGCATGTGAAGGGCAAATTGATTTCCGTCCGACAGCAGAAGACGCACGCGTCGCTTCAAATACCGATCCACCCTGATCTCGAAGCTGTGCTGACTCATCCCCCCCAAACGCACCTCACATGCGTGCTTACCGAATATGGCAAGCCTTTCTCCCCAGCTGGGTTTGGCAACTGGATGCGAAAGATGTGTGACGCAGCGGGGCTTTCAGCATGCACGTCTCACCGGTTACAAAAAGCTTGGGCAAGGCGCTTGGCAGAAGCAGGTTGTAGCAACCAAGAAATCAAGGCCATCACCGGACATGAGACAGAAGCAGAAGTCGCACGATACACGAAAACCGCAGATCAGAAACTGATGGCCCAAAAAGCCACAGCCAGACTGGTCAGTTCGAGAGATGATCTCAATTCTGCTAACCACACTGCTAAGGTTAGCTGATTAGAGCCATAACTCATTGGCAAACAACAACACTGCGTGAGGTAGTGGCAGCCCGTAGGGGAATCGAACCCCTCTTTCCAGGTTGAAAACCTGGCGTCCTAACCGATAGACGAACGGGCCAGCTGTCTCTTGCGCGGTGTTTATTTAAAGCGACCAACCAGCGCAAGAGGGTATAAACGTTTTTTTATGCCGTAAGAAGGTTTATTATTTCATCCAGTGGGAAGAGCCGCATCATCCAGCCGCAACTGTACATTGCTGCGACCGGACCAGTGGTTGATCTCGACCTTGCCAGCCAGATGCAAACGCTGGCCTTGGGCATTGGCGATAGCCGCGCCCAGATCTGATTCGTATGCGCCAAAGGCCACCGCGTCCAGCGTGTTGCCTTGCCCATCTCCGAAGCGCAACCGCATATGGGTTTCGCCCATGCGCCGTATCGATTGTATCCGCATGTCTGGGAATGCAAAACGCGGGGCCGGGGCCGATGCACCGAAAGGGCCTGCCGCTTCTATCCTCTCGACCAAATCTACCGAGACGGCACCAGGCATAAGCACGCTATCGATGCGCAATTGCGTGGCAGCGCCAGCCCCCCCTGCCCCTTGCTGCGCCAACAGCACTGTCAGGCGCGCCATCGCCTCCTCAATCTGAGCGCGCGCAACAGTCAGACCCGCCGCCATGCGATGCCCTCCGCCTTTCAGCAACAGCCCTTCGCGCACAAGCCTCTGAACCGCGACGCCCAGATCAACCCCGGGGACAGAGCGGCCCGACCCCTTGCCCTCGTCCCCGTCCAGCGCGATGACAATCGCGGGCCGTGCCATTGCCTCTTTCAGACGCGCGGCGGCGATCCCGATCACTCCGGGGTGCCAACCCTCGCCAGCGGCCCAAGCCAGGGCACCATCAGTCCCGCGCGCTTGTGCCTGCGCTATCGCCTCTGCGCGGACTGAAGCCTCGATTTCGCGGCGTTCAGCATTCAGCAATTCCAACCGTTCAGCAAGGGCCTCTGCCTCGCTCGGGTCATCACAGGCCAACAGCCGCGCACCCAGATCTGCCGCACCAATACGGCCCCCGGCATTCACCCTTGGGCCGATGACGAATCCCAGATGGTAAGATGTCGGCGCCGCCTCCAGTCTGGCAACATCCGCCAGCGCGCGTAGCCCGACCCTGTTGCGCGCGGCCATGACACGCAACCCCTGTCGCACGAAGGCACGGTTTACTCCGACAAGGGGCGCCACATCCGCCACCGTGGCCAGTGCAACCAGATCCAGAAGCGCCATTAGATCCGGGCCTGTGACACCCCGCACACGCAACTGGCGATTAGCCTCGACCAGCATCAGAAACACCACGCCAGCGGCACAAAGGTACCCCAGATCCCCGGTTTCATCCTGCCGGTTCGGATTAACGACAGCAAGCGCAGGTGGCAGGGTTTCGGCACCAAGATGGTGGTCGATCACCACAACATCCGCGCCTTCAGCCGCTGCAATCGGATTGTGGCTGACCGTTCCACAATCGACACAGAGGATCAGATCATGCGACTGTGCCAGCATCTTCATCGCCGGAGCATTCGGCCCATAGCCTTCGGTTATGCGATCGGGAATATATAACGTCGCCTCACGCCCCATCGACCGCAGCCAGCAGATCAGCAATGCAGCAGATGCGCCGCCATCCACATCATAATCGGCAAAGATTGCGATCTTTTCGGTCCCGTCCACCGCAGCCAGCAAACGTGCGGCGGCGGCCTCCATGTCACGCAGGCCGCGTGGATCTGGCAGCAAGTCGCGCAAGGATGGCGCAAGATAGCTCTCTGCGCCTTCTGGCGCGACCCCGGAACGGGCAAGCACTGCGCATACCGCGCGCGGCAAGCGGGTCTGCTGCGCCATGGCATCTGTCAGGCGGTCTTGCGCTGGATCAGGCCCTCGCCAGCGCCGCCCCGTGATAGAGCTTTCGACGCCCAGAAACGCGGCCTCATCGCCCATCAAACAGGTCCCCATTGCTTCTGCGCAGACCCTTTTTCAGCACAGGCCCTTTTCAGCGCAGGCCCGCACCAATTCCGGGACGCAAAACTCCCCGTCGCGCACAGACCTTCCAACATTTTCTTGCCTCAAATACTCAAATAGGCCGGACGCGAGACTCGCGGCAACCCCCGGTACGTGCCATTTGTCACAGCGGCGTACGATACGTCATGCGCCGCACGGAGCCGGTTTTCGACCGCATCAGCAATGTATCAGTCGTAACCCAGCCCGGCTCTGTCTTGATACCACGCACGATGGACCCGTCAGTGACACCGGTAGCCGCAAAGATCACATCGCGGGTTATCATCTCGTCGCGGGTATAAACCTTGTCAAGATCTTCGATACCCGCGCGTCTTGCGCGCGCAATTTCATCGTCATTGCGAAACAGCAGCCGCCCGTAGATCTGCCCGCCCATGCATTTCAACGCCGCCGCGGCCAGTACGCCCTCAGGCGCCCCGCCAGAGCCCATATACATATCAATGCCGGTCATCTCTGCTTCTGCGCAATGAATGACACCGGCGACATCGCCATCCATGATCAAACGGATTGCAGCCCCGGTAGAACGCAAGTCCGCGATCATATCCTCGTGGCGCGGGCGCTCCAGCACACAAACCGAAATATCTGACGGATCGCAGCCCTTTGCCTTGGCCAGCGCGCGCACGCGCTCTGAGGGGCTCATATCCATTGTCACGGTGTCTTTCGCAAAACCCGGACCAATCGCCAGCTTGTCCATATACACATCAGGCGCATGAAGCATGCTGCCGCGCGGGGCCATCGCGATGACAGTCAGGGCGTTGGGGAAATCCTTGGCTGTCAGCGTGGTGCCTTCCAGCGGGTCCAGCGCGATATCAACCTCGGGGCCATTCCCGTTGCCGACCTCTTCGCCAATATACAGCATCGGCGCCTCATCGCGTTCCCCCTCGCCGATGACAACACACCCCTTGATATCGAGCATGTTGAGCTGATTGCGCATCGCATCCACCGCGGCCTGATCGGCGGCTTTCTCGTCGCCGCGCCCAACCAGCTTGGCCGAGGCCAATGCGGCCGCTTCGGATACGCGGGCAAGGCCCAATGATAGCATGCGGTCGTGAAATTCAGGCTGTGTCGACATGGAACTGTTCCCTCGGGCAATGATTTAATACTGGTCTAGCGGGTTGCAGGCACCAGACACAAGCCATTCCCGAACCGGCAGCGCTAACGGCACGATGGCGCGGCAGATCGGACTCAGTCTTCTTCAATCGCGAGGGCAACCGGCTCGCCCACGACGACGCCAGTCTTCATGGACAGAGCCACCGCATGATCAATCGCATCGCGGGTCGTCTTGTGGGTGACGATCAGGACAGGCGCGCGCGTGTCCTGATGGCCATATTGGCGCATCCGGTTGATCGAGACGCCTGCATTGCCCAGCGCCTCTGCCACCTTCGCCAGCGCGCCCGGCTTGTCCATCAGGCCCATGCGCAGATACCACGGCTTTGATCCCATCGCCTTGGCGGACACAGCCGCCTCCAATGAGGCTGCGGGCTGGCCAAAGACCGGCATCCGAAAGCCGCGCGCAATGTCGATCACATCCCCGATGACGGCGCTGGCCGTCGGCCCCTCGCCCGCGCCGGGGCCGCGCAGGATAACCTGTTCGATGGCATCACCTTCGATCACAACCATATTCGTGCCACCCTTGAGTTGGCCCAGCGGGCTGTCTGCAGGCACAAGGCAGGGGGTCATCGATTGCTCCAGCCCGCGACCTGACATCTGCGCCACGCCCAGCAACTTGATGCGCAACCCTAGGTCGGCTGCGGCGCGAATATCCTCAATGGAAATGCGTTCGATCCCTTCCAGCGCAATCGCGTCGAAATCTGGCCGCACACCAAAGGCAATGGCAGAGAGCAGCGTCAATTTATGCGCCGCGTCAATCCCGCCAACATCCAGCGTCGGATCAGCTTCGAGATAGCCAAGTTGGTTGGCTTCCTCGAATACCGTCTCGTAAGGCAGGCCGGCATCTTCCATACGGGTCAGAATGTAATTGCAGGTGCCATTCATTACGCCTTTTATGCGGCTGATCCGATTACCGGCCAGCCCCTCGCTCAGGGCCTTGATGACGGGAATTCCACCCGCGACCGCTGCCTCGAAGCGCAACGCGACATTCTGCGCCTCGGCCGCCTCTGCCAAAGCCTGACCGTGAATTGCCAAAAGCGCCTTGTTTGCACTCACGACATGTTTTCCAGCCGCAATTGCGGCCTCTGTCAGGGCCTTGGCGGGTCCGTTCTCGCCGCCCATCAACTCTACCACAACGTCAATATCGGCGCGGCGGGCAAGGGCAACGGGGTCATCTTCCCAGTCATAGCCCGAAATATCGACACCGCGGTTGCGGGTCCGCGAGCGCGCGCAGACGGCAATAATCTCGATCGGGCGCCCGGCGCGGCGCGCCAGCAGATCGCCATTGGTCTGCACGATCCTGATCAGCCCGGTGCCGACTGTGCCAAGCCCTGCAATTCCAAGGCGCAAAGGTTTGGTCATGGCCCGAACTCCGTCTATCATCTGAATACTGCGCCCTGTTAGCCGCTTGCGGCGAGGCTTGCAATGCAGCCTGTCAGGCGCGTGGCACTCAACGGTGCAGCGCGGTGATTTCGCGCAACAAGACCGCGCGCGAAATCTCGCCCACATGCACATGGGCCAGCGCCCCGCCTGCATCCAGAAATAAGGTGACGGGCAGACCAACAGTGCCATAATGGCGCGCCAGTGCGCCGGACGGGTCCAACGCCATGTGGTCGGGGCTGATACCTGCGTTGTCCAGATGCGCCGCAACTGTCGAATGCGCTTCGCCCTGACTTGCCATCAGGAAGGTTACATCTTGATGTGCGGCGGCGACATCAGCCAACATCGGCAATTCGCGGCGGCAGGGTGGACACCAGGTTGCCCAGAGATTGATCACCATCGGCTGATCGGGCGCATCTGAAAAGGCAAACTCGGCCCCCGACACCATCGGCAGCGTCAGGTCCGGCATCGCTATGTCCGGTCGCGCGCCTGTGTCCAGCGTCAGGGCGAACCACAGCACAACCCCTACCCATAATGCGCCGAAGGCAGGAACGAAGGACAGACCGCGACGCAAGGCAAAAGCCGTGACCACCCCCACACCCAGTGCAGCCCCAACAGGCGAAAAACCGCCTTGCCAGATGGCCATGACCAGCCACGGTTCTGCCAAGAAGATTTGCGGGAACTGCACGACATGGCCCAGCCTTGCGCCGACAAAGCCCCATAGTACCGCCTGCCCGGCCCAAGCGCTCAGCGCTGGCTGCCGGGACAGTCGCGCAATGACCTCGACGACCAGCACAAATGCCACAACGCTGAGAATTGCGGCGAAACGGTCCCAGCCCAGAACGAGCGGGCCAAGTTGAATGGCATCCATATGCGCCCCCATGACGTTGCGGCGCGCTTATCTCTACAAGCGCGCCGCATGTCCATAGCCCGCTATCCCATGACGAGATACTGCGCCGCAGCGTAGCAGGTCACGGCGCTGTCCCCAGCTTGGCGGCATCGCGGGCCAATGCTTCGCGCGTGGCGTTGCGACGATACCATAGGGTAATCACGGTAGAGGTCAGCACGATGAAAAGCGAATACAGGAACGGAATCAGCAACACTTCCTGTTGCATGGCTACGCTGAAGCTCAGGGTAATGACCAGCACCGCAAGCGGCCCGTTCTGAATGCCTGTTTCAAGACTGATCGTGCGCGATCTGCTGGTATCTTGCCCCAGCCCACGCGCCACCCAATAGCCAAACAACATGCCGATCAGCCCGATACTGATGGTCGCGGCATAGACATGCGCCGGCGTATCCAGCAGCAACTGGTAATTGCGCGGCACCCATGTCGCGATCAGGAACACGATCACCGCCACCCCCATGAACGACCCGATCAACTCGACCGTGGCCCCGACATTTGCGTTGAGCTTGCGCAGGAACATGCCCAAGGCCGTGGGAACAAGCAGCACCACCAGAATTTGCGCGACATTCCCCGCCGGTATGGCATATTCACCCGACACACCTGCAAGCCCGCCATAAAAGGACAAGAGCACAGGCACCATTACCACAGCCGCGAGTGTGGAAACTGTGGTCATCATGATCGACAGCGCCAGAACACCCTTGCTGAAATAGGCGAATATGTTCGAGGTTGTCCCGCCCGGCATACAGGCGATCAGCAATAGCCCCACCACCAGCGCAGGCGGAAGGCCCAGCGCCACGGCCAGAAGAAAGCCCAGAAACGGCATGACAGCAAACTGGCTGAGCAAGCCCACCAGAATGCCCTTGGGCTTGCGAAAAGCGATGAGGAAGTCGCGCGGGGTCATACTGGCGCCCATGCCCAGCATGATAACCATCATCATCACGCCCAGAAGTGTGGTTTCAAGTTCTGTCAGCATGTTTCAGGCCTTTCCGGCAAATTCGGCGCGCGCTTCGGCCTTGAGGTCCTTGCGCAGGATTTTCCCGATCGGGGATTTTGGCAATTCCTCGCGCAGGATGATGGATTTCGGCACCTTGTACGCGGCCAGATACTTGCGACAATGCGCAATGACGGCCTCTTTGCTGAGTTTGTCAGGCACATCAGGGTTCTGGACGACATAGGCGCGCACAGCCTCGCCGGATGTACGGTCGGGCACACCGATGACCGCCGCCTCCAGCACGGTGTCAAGTTTGGCGAGGCAATCTTCCACCTCGTTTGGATAGACATTGAAGCCTGAAACCAGAACAAGATCTTTCTTGCGGTCAACAATGCTCAGAAAGCCATCTTCATCCATGATCGCCACATCACCTGTGAATACCCAGCCGTTCTGCAATGTTTGCGCGGTGTCTTCGGGGCGGTTCCAATAGCCCAGCATGACTTGCGGCCCCTTGACCAGCAATTCGCCGGGCTTGCCCTGCTCGACCGGTTCAACGTTGTGGTCGACCAGCGCAATATCTGTCCCCGGTACCGGAACCCCGATTGATCCGACACGCACAGGCTGATCCAGCGGGTTGAAGCTGACCAGCGGCGATGTTTCCGTCAGCCCATAGCCTTCGGCCACACGCGTGCCGGTGACAGCCTGCCACCGCTCGGCCACGGCCTGATGCAGCGCGGTTCCGCCAGCAATCGCGGCTTTCAGCGTTTTGGGTGGATAGGCCGCGAACCATTCTTCATTCATCAGCCCATTAAACAGTGTATTGACCCCGGTGATCCACGACACTGGATAGTTCTCCAGCGCGCGCTGAATATTCTGGACAGGGCGCGGCGAAGGCACCAGAATATTGCGCGCGCCAAGGTCGAAAAAGGTCATGAGATTGGCTGTAAAAGCAAAGATATGATAGAGGGGCAAGGCGGTCAGGACGCAATCCTCGCCCGACATATGCCGCCCGCCCATGATCTTGACCTGTTCAAGATTGGCCAGAATATTGCCATGCGTCAGCATCGCCCCTTTTGCCACGCCTGTCGTGCCGCCGGTATATTGCAACAGCGCCAGATCATCGCGGCGCAACCGGTCCCAGTCGTGCACATTGTCATGCGCGCGCCCGATCTTCAGCGCATCGCGCAGACGCAGGACGGGCACGGCAAGGCTGGGCACAGGTGGCAGCGCGCGCGACCAGAACTTTTGCACCCCGCGCACAATTGCTTCGGGAATGCGCGGGAAGAATTCTGCAACGCCTGCCAATACAACCTGTTTGATGGCCGTATGTGCGACCACCTCCTCCAGCTTGTCGGCAAACAGATCGCTGATGATCAGCACCTCGGCATCCGAATCCGTGAATTGGTGCACCATTTCCGTTGGCGTATAAAGGGGGTTGGTATTCACCAGCACGCAGCCCGCCTTGAACACCCCAAAAGCCACGACGGGATAAGCCAGACCATTGGGCAATTGCACAGCCACACGCGTTCCGGGGGCCAGCTTGCAATGATGGCGCAGGAATGAGGCGAACTCATCCGACATCTGACCCACCTGCCGATAGGTCAGCGTGCCGTTCATCCCGTTGGGCACAACACAGGTGAAAGCGCGGCGCTTGGCATGAGTTTCGCAGGTTCGAGAAATCAGATGCGCCAGTGAGGCGTATTCAGATGTCGGCAAGTCCGGCGCAATTTCCGCGCCATAGGCCGCCAACCACGGGCGGTTTGATACAGTCATGGTCACTAGCTCCCTCCCTGCCGCATGTTCTGCGGCCCTCCTGACAGTACCTTTCCCCACTGCACTCTTTCAGACAAGAGTTGACGTGGCGCGCCGGTCATTATTTCGCTACGTCATGCTAATAGAAACACCGCATTTGTGCGTTTCGCGCAGCGATTTTCCATGTTGAAACGCTGCGCGATCATGCTGGGCAATGGAAAAAGCCGCGGACGGAACTTGGAATTACTCCACAATTTCAAGAATCTGTTACTCATCATAGTCTATTCCGACAAGGCGACGCCGTGAAAATCCTTGGAACGTCACAGTTTTCCTTGCGTTTGGTTTGTGGATTTCATAAGCGGGCGCTTCATGTCATGGGGTCAAATATCGGGGGTACCACATGCCGGATCGGGTTTTCCAAAGTTACGGGGTGCATCGTTGGGGGGCGGGGATGTTCGCGCCTCTGCCAAATGGTGATCTGGGGTTGGTCAACCCAGCGCGGCCACAAGATACGCCAGCGAGCCTGCCTGACCTGCTGCACAATCTGGATGCGCGGGGTATTCATACGCCCGTTCTGGTGCGCGTGGGCGCATTTCTCAAACGGCAGCTTGAGATGCTCAACTCATCCTTCGCCAAAGCCATCGAGGCCAATGGTTATCAAGCCCCTTATCGCGGGGTGTTCCCGATAAAGGTCAACCAGCAGGCAGAGGTGATTGACCGGATCGTGGATTATGGCCGCCCCTACCAATTCGGACTTGAGGCAGGTTCCAAGCCGGAGTTGATCCTTGCTCTGTCGCGCGATCTGCCAAAGGGCGCATTGCTGATCTGTAACGGCATCAAGGATGCCGAATTCATTCGCCTTGGTATTCTTGCGCGCAAGGCCGGGATCAACTGTGTGCTTGTCATCGAATCCCCGGGCGAGGCTGATACCGTTATCGCCGAAGCCAAACGCCTTGGGGAAAAGCCCGCATTGGGTGTGCGGATCAAACTTACACGCCGCGTGACCGGCAACTGGGCGGACAGTTCCGGCGACCGTTCGACCTTTGGGCTGACGACAAAGGAAGTCGTCGATCTGGTCGACAAGTTGCGCGCCGAAGACATGCTGGATTGTCTGGTCTTGCAGCATTCGCATCTCGGCTCTCAGGTGCCGCAGATGATGGATATTCGTCAGGCTGTCGATGAAGCCTGCCGCTTTTATACCGAGTTGCGCCGCCTTGGCGTACCGCTGACCTATCTCGATCTGGGCGGTGGCCTTGGGATCGACTACACCGGTGAGGCGCGCGCCTCGGACAATTCCGTGAATTACACGGTCGAAGAATATTGCGCCAATATCGTCGAAACCGTGAAATACCAGATGGATGAGGCAGACGTGCCCCACCCCACGCTGGTCACGGAATCGGGGCGTGCAATCGTGGCTTATTCGTCGATGCTGCTTTCCGATATTCTGGAAGCCAGCTATTTCGACCGCTCCGCTCCGATCACGCCCGAAACCGACGACCATCACATGCTCTCTGATATGGCTGCGATTGTCGACTACATGACCCCCAAGCGCATTCAGGAATGCCTGAACGACGCGGAATATTACCGCGAGGAATTGCGTGCCCTGTTTCGTCGCGGGGTCATCGGGATTGAAGAAGTCGCCCGCGCCGAGCAGATTTTTCTGTTCATAGTCGGACGGATCAAGGATCTGGTGGCACAAACGCCGGATGTGCCGCAAGAAGTTCTCGAAGCCTTGTCGGCCCATCGCGATATCTACCGCGCGAATTTCAGCCTGTTCCAGTCCCTGCCGGATGTCTGGGCGATTGACCAGTTGGTGCCCATTGCCCCGCTACAACGGCTGAACGAGCAACCGCTTCGCCGTGCGGTTCTGTCGGATATCACCTGTGACAGCGATGGCAAGATTGACCAGTTTGTTCTGGGCGACGGTGTTGGCAACGCCCTGCCCGTGCATGAGTTACGCAAGGGAGAGCGCTATTTCATCGGCATATTCCTGATCGGGGCCTATCAGGAAACGCTGGGTGACCTGCACAACCTATTTGGCGACACGAATATCGTGACGGTGGATTTCAACGATGATGGGGTGCTGGAAATCCAGCACGAGGTCGAGGGCGACACAGTGGCCGAAGTCATGGCCTATGTTGAATATGAACCCAAGCAATGCCTTGATGCGTTCAAGCGCATCGTTGAGCGCGGTGTGCAGGACGGCACCTTGAACCCGTCGCAGCGGCGCATGCTGATGGAAACCTACCGCCATGCGCTTGGCGGCTACACCTATTACGAACATGAGGAGCATACGAATGGCTAACAAGGATGTTCTGGTTATTGGCGCGGGCGGCGTGGCATCGGTCACGTTGCACAAGATGGCAATGAACCCCGAGCTTTTTCCGGGCCGCATTGCCGTGGCAAGCCGCACATTGTCGAAATGCGAGGCCATCGCCAAAGAGGTCAAAAGCCGCACCGGGATCGAGATCGAAACCTATCAGATCAACGCCGATGATGTGGAACAGACTGTCGCGCTGATCGAAGCCCTGAAGCCCGCGCTTCTGGTCAATCTGGCGCTGCCCTATCAGGACTTGGCCCTGATGGAAGCCTGCCTGCGCACGGGCGTACATTATCTGGACACCGCCAATTACGAGCCGCCCGAGGAAGCGAAATTCGAGTATTCGCACCAGTGGAAGCTGCATGACCAGTTCAAACAGGCGGGTCTGATGGCAACGCTTGGTGTGGGGTTTGACCCCGGCGTGACCAGCATTTTCGCAGCCTATGTGCGCAAGCACCACCTGTCGGGCATCCGGCTGATTGACATTCTCGATTGCAATGGCGGCGATCACGGCCATCCGTTCGCCACCAATTTCAACCCGGAAATCAACATCCGCGAAGTCACCGCCGAGGTGAAGCATTGGGAAAACGGCGGCTGGGTCACCAGCCCCCCCATGTCCACCAGGGTCGAATTCAATTTCGATCAGGTCGGGCCGAAGAACATGTATCTGATGTATCACGAGGAACTGGAATCGCTTGTCACCCATTTCCCCGAGATCGAGCGCGCGCGTTTCTGGATGACCTTTGGCGATGCCTATATCAACCATGTCACGGTGTTGCAAAACGTGGGCATGACCTCGATCGAGCCGGTCGAATATGAAGGCCACCAGATCATCCCGCTGCAATTCCTCAAAGCCGTGCTGCCCAATCCCGGCGATCTGGGCGAACGCACCAAGGGCAAGACGAATATCGGTGATATCATCACCGGCCCTGCCAAGGGTGGGTCGGGCGAAAAGACCTACTACATCAACAATATTTGCGACCATGAGGAATGCTACCGGGAGGTCGGTTCACAGGCGGTCAGTTACACAACCGGCGTACCGGCGTTCATCGGTGCAGCGCTGATGCTCAATGGCACATGGTCGGGCGCAGGCGTGTTCAACACCGAACAGCTTGACCCCGATCCGTTCATGGACATGCTGAACCAGCACGGCCTGCCGTGGAACATCACGGAACTTTCGGCCCCGGCTGATTTCTGATGGCGATGCAGACCCATGCGGGCGATCCGGGCGCGTTTCGGGAGTTTGACCTGAACCGCGTCCCCTCGCCCTGCTTCGTTGTGGACGAAGCGCGGCTGGAGGCGAACCTGCGTATCCTCGCCGATATCCAGACACGCTCGGGCGCGACGGTTCTGTGCGCGCTGAAAGCCTTTTCAATGTGGGAACTTGCGCCTTTGGTGTCGCGCTACCTGTCGGGGGTTTGCGCCTCTGGGCTGTGGGAAGCGCGGTTGGGCCGTGAACATTATGGCGGGATCGTCGAAACTTATTCGGCGGGCTACAAAGCCGATGAAATGGGTGAAATCATTGCGCTCTCGGACCATATCGTGTTCAACACGCCCGCCGCGAAAGACCGCTTCTTGCCGCTGATCCAGCAGTCGGGCCGCGAAATTCATGTCGGCCTTCGGTTCAATCCCGGCCTGCCAATGGGTGAAGACGCAAAATACGACCCCGCAGCGCCCGGATCGCGCCTTGGCACACCGCTGGAACAGATCGATGCTGCCGCACTTGCGGGCGTGGACGGACTGCATATGCATACGCTCTGCGAACAGGACTTAGGGCCGCTGCTGGCAATCTGGGACCATATCGCGCCGCGCATCAAGCAACTGACCCCGCATTTGAAGTGGATCAATTTCGGCGGCGGCCATCACATCACCCGCGCAGATTACGACCGCGAGGGGCTGATTGCCTTCCTCAAGCGCGTGACTGCTGAAACCGGACTGCACTGCTACCTTGAACCCGGCGAGGCCGTGGCGCTGGATGCGGGTATTCTGGTGGGGGAAGTGCTGGATATGGTCGAAAATGACGGGCCAAATGCGATTTTGGACATTTCAGCGACCTGCCACATGCCCGATGTGATCGAAGCCCCCTATCGCCCTGCACTGATGGGTGAAGGCGGCGATGTGCAGGTGCGTCTGGGCGGGCCAAGCTGTCTGGCGGGCGATGTGATCGGGCGCTACGCCTTCGAGCGCACACCAGAGATCGGGGCGCGCTTGGCCTTTCTCGATCAGGCGCATTATTCGATGGTCAAGACCACCACCTTCAATGGCGTGCGCCTGCCCACGCTGGCCGTCTGGAACAGCGCCACCGATGCTTTGCGTATCGTGCGTGAATTCGATTATCAGGACTTCAAGGGCCGCCTCTCATGATCTTTCTCGATTCTGAACTGACACATTCCGAACGAAGCCCCGATGCACATTTCCAGATCGTGCCAATGCCGCTGGAAAAAACAGTCTCCTACGGTTCTGGCACCGCTGACGGGCCAGCAGCGCTGATAGAGGCATCCGACCAGTTGGAACGCCTGTGGCGCGGCTTTGAGCCTTGCGCGGAGGGGATATACACGACCCCGGCCATAGATTGCTCTGTGCCGCTGGAATATGCGCTGGACAGCCTGGCCGCCCGGACCGAGAGCATTGCCCGCGCTGGGCATATTCCGGTCACCCTGGGCGGCGAGCACAGTCTGACATGGGCGGCTGTGATGGGCGTGAAACGGGCGCTGGATCGCCCTGTCGGGATTATCCAGATCGACGCCCATGCCGATCTGCGCCGCGCCTATCAGGGGTTTCGACACTCTCACGCCTCTGTGATGCAACTGCTGGTCGAGGAAGAAGGCACCCCCCTTGCCCAATACGGTGTGCGCGCGTTGTGTCAGGAAGAAGCTGAAATCCGTGCTGCCAGTAATGTGATATTCATCGATGCCGAAGATCTGGTTACAGGCAATATCCACGAGGTGAGCCTGCCTGATGATTTCCCCGAAGATATCTATGTCAGTTTCGATCTGGATGGGCTTGATGCGCATATCATGCCCGCAACCGGCACACCCGTGCCGGGGGGGCTTGGCTATTATCAGGCGCTGGCGCTGGTCCGCTCGGCACTGAAAGGGCGGCGGTGTGTGGGGTTGGACGTGGTCGAGTTGGCGCCGATCGCGGGGTGGGATGTCTGGAATTTTACCGCAGCGCAACTGACTTACGCGTTGATGGGTATTGTCCTTGAGACTGAAGGCGACGCGCGGGGATAGTAAGGGGGGCTGTCTGCCCCCCTTCTTGCGGCAAAGCCGCAATTCATCCCCCCGAGGATATTTGACCAAGGATGAAAACCCCAACTCGGCATGGCAAGCCATGCGCGCAGAGGGGAAAACCGCTAAATATTGTGCCTGACGCGTGACAAACCCGCGACAACTGCCTATAAGGGCGGCAGTCTAACGAGGATTTTTTTGCATGTCTGCTGAAGCCGCCAAACAAGACGAATACGGCGCTGATTCGATCAAGGTTCTCAAGGGGTTGGATGCGGTTCGCAAACGCCCCGGCATGTATATTGGTGACACAGACGATGGGTCTGGTCTGCATCATATGGTGTATGAGGTCGTCGATAATGGTATCGACGAAGCTCTGGCCGGGCATGCCGATTTTGTCACCGTCACGATCCACGCCGACAGTTCGGTGTCGGTGATGGATAACGGACGCGGAATTCCGACCGACATTCACACGGAAGAAGGCGTATCTGCGGCAGAGGTCATCATGACCCAGCTTCACGCAGGCGGCAAGTTCGACCAGAACAGCTACAAAGTCTCTGGCGGGTTGCACGGTGTTGGTGTTTCAGTTGTCAACGCATTGTCGGATTGGCTGGAGTTGCGGATCTGGCGCGCGGGCAAGGAACATGTCGCCCGGTTTGAACGCGGCGATACAGTCAAGCATCTGACCGTGGTAGGGGATGCAGGCGACAAGACCGGCACGGAAGTGCGGTTCCTTGCCTCGACCACAACATTTTCCAACCTTGAGTATAATTTCAAGACGCTGGAGAACCGGCTGCGCGAGCTTGCTTTCCTCAATTCCGGCGTGCGGATCATACTGGAGGATCACCGCCCCGCAGAAATGCTGCGGTCAGAGTTGTTTTATGAAGGCGGCGTGCGCGAATTCGTGCGCCATCTGGACCGGTCGAAAACGCCTGTCATGGCAGAACCCATCTACATTGTCGGCGAGCGCGACGAAATCGGTGTCGAGATCGCGATGTGGTGGAATGACAGCTATCATGAGACGGTCTTGCCCTTTACCAACAACATCCCGCAACGTGATGGTGGCGCGCATCTGGCAGGCTTTCGCGGTGCGCTGACCCGCTCGATCAACGCCTATGCGCAGTCGTCAGGGATCGCGAAGAAGGAGAAGGTCAGTTTCACGGGCGATGATGCGCGCGAAGGGCTGACATGTGTGTTGTCTGTCAAGGTGCCGGACCCGAAGTTTTCCAGCCAGACCAAGGACAAGCTGGTCTCATCAGAGGTGCGACCAGCAGTTGAGTCCTTGGTGAATGAGAAGCTGGCGGAATGGTTCGAGGAAAACCCAGTTCATGCCAAAAGCATCGTTGGCAAGATCATCGAGGCAGCATTGGCCCGCGAAGCCGCGCGCAAGGCGCGAGAGCTGACACGGCGCAAGACCGCGCTGGATGTGGCCTCTCTGCCGGGCAAGCTGGCGGATTGTCAGGAACGCGACCCAGCCAAATCGGAACTGTTTCTGGTCGAGGGGGACTCGGCTGGCGGGTCTGCAAAACAGGGCCGTTCGCGCCAGAATCAGGCAGTTCTGCCGCTGCGCGGCAAGATCCTGAACGTGGAGCGCGCGCGGTTTGACCGGATGCTGGGTTCGCAGGAAATCGGCACGCTGATCACAGCGCTTGGCACCGGGATCGGGCGCGATGAATTCGACCTGAGCAAGCTGCGTTATCACAAGATCGTCATCATGACGGACGCCGATGTTGATGGCGCGCATATTCGCACATTGTTGCTGACTTTCTTCTTCCGCCAGATGCCGGAATTGATCGAGGGCGGGCATCTGTATATTGCCGAGCCGCCGCTGTTCAAGGTCGCGCGCGGGAAGTCCGAGGTCTATCTGAAGGACAAGCCTGCACTGGAAGATTACCTGATCGAACAAGGTGTCGAAGGTGCTGCCCTGCGTCTGGCAAGCGGCGAAGAGATTATAGGGCAGGATCTGGCCCGCGTTGTCACCGAAGCCCGCGCGGTTCGACGGTCGCTGGTCGCCTTTCCTACACATTATCCCCAGCATATTCTGGAGCAGGCGAGCATTGCAGGCGCGCTTTTGCCCGAAGCACTTGCTGCAAACCCGCAACAACTGGCTGATAGCGTGGCGCAGCGTCTGGACCTGATCGCGGCCGAATATGAACGCGGCTGGGAAGGCCGGCCCACTCAGGACGGAGGCTTGCGACTGTCGCGTGTTCTGCGTGGGGTTGAAGAAGTGCGCAGGCTGGATGGGCCTGTCTTACGCTCGGGCGAGGCGCGGCGGCTGGCCAGCCACACCGAAAGCTTGCAGGAAATCTATGCCCGACCGGCCGAGCTGGTGCGACGCGACCGCAAGCAAAAGATCTACGGCCCGGTTGATCTGCTGGAAGCGATTCTGACAGAAGGCGAAAAAGGCCTGTCCTTGCAACGCTATAAGGGACTGGGGGAAATGAATCCCGACCAGCTTTGGGAAACCACGCTTGACCCAGAGGCGCGCACCCTGTTGCAGGTCAAGGTCGATGATCTGGCAGAAGCAGATGATATCTTTACCAAACTCATGGGTGATGTGGTCGAGCCGCGGCGCGAGTTCATTCAGCGCAATGCGTTGAATGTTGAGAATCTGGATGCCTGATTAAAGGGTGGTCCCGGCGCAGTGCCGGGACCACTCGACCTGACTGCCGGGACAGCGCTCATCCGGGATAAACCGGGCAAGACATTCAGACAGCCACGATTCGGCGTTCTGCCCGCTGGTCTATAAGGATATCTGTCAGGGCCGCTCCGATCCACATGCACAATAGTGCCAAGAGTGCTGTAGCAGCGAAGATTGACCCGCCTGTTACACCCGCGCCGATTGCGCAGCCACCGGCCAGCATTCCGCCAAAGCCCATCAGCGCTACTCCCACCAACGAACGGCGCATCGCCTCTGCGCCATCATAGCCCTGCCATTGCAATTCCCGGCTGAGCAGCGCCGCCAGAAACGCGCCCAGCACGACACCTGGCACCAGCCCCACATCAAAACGCAAGCTTGGGTTCGGGTTGAGAAAGAACATCAATGTATTGGCCGATGGCCCGGTAAAGGTGGCCGAGGTCACATTGACCGGATCAAAACTGATCTGGGCCAGATTCCACGTCATCATCCAACCAAGCGCAACCGCGAAGCCAACACCTGACGCAAAGACCAGCGGGCGCACACCAAGCTGGTTGCGTAGCGCCAACACGATCGCCAGCACAGCCAGCGCCCCCCCCAGCCAGAGCGCAAGATTCTCGGGCAGACCGACCATCTGCAACAGGTGCAGATTGCGCCCCTCTGGCGTGATCCACAATGCGGCAAGGCTGTTGCGCAAGGGCGAAAGCCAGCCATACAGGCTCATCTGAGCAACAATGGCAAAGACCATACCGGCAATGACCGAACGCAGATTTCCCGTGGCTGCCAGCACCAGTAGCCGCCCCGAGCAACCGCGCGCCAGCACCATGCCCACACCGAACATCAGCCCGCCGATCACTGCACCCGACCAGGAGCCCGGAACCGCCATCATCCGCGCATCACTGACACGGAAAAGCCCCAGAACCTGAGCGCCCTGAACCCAGACCACAGCGGTCGAGAAGGTCAAAAGCCAGATTGCCAGCCTTGGCCCCATCTGGCCGCGTGCAAATTCAACGGTTGCGGCGCGCAGACAGAACCGCGAACGTTGCGCCGCCACGCCAAACACAAGCCCGAGTACGGGTACAAGGTTCTGAAAGGTCGCAGTGCGCACGGGGCCAACCCGGCTCACGCCGTAGTTCCAGATAATGTACGCCATCCCGATAGAAAGCAGGCCGCTGTAAACGGTGCCGCCCCAGGCTGCTGCGCTAACGACCGCATAATCGAGGCGCACGATCCAGGGCAGGCCGGCCAGGATAAGTGCAACCCCGCCGGTGAGCATCATCAGCATGGTAAACT
>SLAT01000337.1 GCA_007126715.1 Roseinatronobacter sp. | reverse complement strand
CTCGGGGGGGTCCGGGGGGCAGACAGCCCCCCCGGCCTTTCCTCAGGAATACCGATAGGGCCGTCCGGCCTTGTCCATCGCTGCATTATAGTTGCGGAAAGTTTCCACAACTTTCGCCTTGGTTTCCGATTCCGCTGCAATCTCTTCCCAGAAATCGCGCGCAGCCGCTTCGACGCCCGCCCATTCCGCATCGGGAATGGATGTCAGCTCCAGCTTGTCGCCCTCTGTGCGCAGCCGTGCCTCGCCGGCCCAATACCAGTGCTGGCGGTAGTAATGGGATTGCTCGAAACAGGTTGCCATCAGGTTTTGCAGATGTTCGGGCAACTCATTCCAGCGGTCCATATTGGCAAAGAAATGCCCGATCCATGCGCCAGAGATGTTGTTGGTCAGGAAATGGCTACAGATATCTGCCCAGCCCACTTCATAGGCTTCGGTGATCCCGCACCACGCGACCCCGTCAATCTCGCGCGTTTGCAGCGCGATTTCGACATCTTCCCAAGGCACAGTCACCGGCACAACCCCGAATTGCGACAGGAAACGCCCTGCGGTCGGGAAGGTGAACACCCGTTTGCCTTCCATATCGGCCAGAGAGGTGATGGGCGACGTGGTGATGAAATGGCACGGGTCCCACGACCCGGCCGAGATATGCTTGACGCCGACCTTCTCGTATTCTTCGGCCCAGACCTCGTTCAGGCCCCAGTCATTGAACAACGCGGGCACGTCCAGAGAGTAGCGGCTGGCAAAGGGGAAGTAGCCCCCGAATACTGTGACTTCCGTTGGCGACGCCATGGAATCGTCATCCGATTGCACCGCGTCGATCGTGCCGCGCTGCATGGCCTGAAACAACTCTTCCGTTGGCACAAGCTGGTCGGCATAGAACAGGTCGATCTGCATCTCGTCGCCCGCGATGGCATTGAACATGTCGATGGCCGGTTTGGCCACCTGCGCGCCGAGGGCCGCGCCCGCATAGGTCTGCAACCGCCAGCGGATCGGCGATTGCGCCTTGACGGCAGGGGCGGCGAGAGCGGCGGCACCACCAAGGGCACCCGTGGTCAGAAACTTCCGTCTTGTCGTGGTCATGGTCTTTCCTTCCGGTTGGGGTTGAAGTGGGGCGCGTTTGCCACGCCTTCTCGTAGGTTTCAGGGAAACAGAACCCCCGGCAGCCAGAGTGCGATCTGCGGGAAGGCCATCACAAGACCCAGTCCCACGATCATGACACCGACAAAGGGGATGATCGAGCGGTAGATGTCGCCCAAGCTGACCTCTTTCGGGGCCATTGCACGCATCAGAAACAGGTTATAGCCGAAGGGTGGTGTCATATAGGCGATCTGGCAGGTGATCGTGTACAGCACGCCATACCAGATCAGGTCAAACTCCAGCATCCGCACGATGGGCACATAGAGGGGCGCCACGATCACCAGCATCGCCATGTCGTCCAGAAACATGCCCATCAGGATAAAGGAAATCTGCATCAGGATCAGGATCTCCCAACGGCCCAGCCCAAGGTTCTCCATGAACAGCGCGCGCACGAAATCGACCGCGCGCAGCCCGTCGAACACGGCGCCAAAGGCAAGTGCTGCAAGGATGATCCACAGGAACATGCAAGAAATAGCCAAGGTCTTGCGGGTGCAGGTTTCCAGCACGGTCCAGCTCATCCGGCCCTTGGCAATGCTGACTGCGAGCGCGGCCACCGCACCCACGACAGAGCTTTCCACCAGACGCGTATAGCCCAGCACGAAAGGCACCATCATCACCGCGAATATCCCCAGCGGCATCAGCCCGGCCAGCAGCAGGCGATATTTCTCTGAGCGCGTGACCTGTGCCAGTTCATCGGGGTCGATGACGGGGCCAAGTGCAGGGTTCATGCGGCAGCGCAACCAGATATAGATTATGAACAATGTTGCCAGTAATAGCCCCGGCAACAGCCCCGCCGCCCACAGATGGCTGACAGGCTGGCGCGCGATCATGGCATAGAGCACCAGAACCACCGACGGCGGCACCAGAATCCCAAGGCTGGACCCCGCCTGAATGACGCCTGTCACCATCAGCTTGTTATAGTTGCGTTTCAACAATTCGGGCAGCGCAATGGTCGCGCCGATTGCCATGCCCGCCACAGACAGGCCATTCATGGCCGAGATCAGCACCATTAGCAGGATCGTACCAATCGCCAGCCCCCCCGGCACCGGGCCGAACCAGACATGGAACATACGATACAGGTCATCCGCCAACCGGCTTTCCGACAGCACATAGCCCATGAAAATGAACATCGGCAGCGTCATCAACGGGAACCAGTTCATCAGCTTGATCGTCTGGGCGAAAGCCAGATCATGCCCGCCCCGGTCGCCCCATAGCCCGATTGCGGCGACCACAGCGACAAAACCGATGACGCCGAACATGCGCTGGCCCGTCAGCATGACCATCAGCATGGTGCCAAACATAAGTGCTGCAATCATTTCATAGGACATCAGGCCGCGCGCTCCTCAATCTCGATCCCGCGCAGTTTCGCAATGTCGCGGATCAGAAAAGCCGTGCATTGCAGGATCATCAGGATGATGCCAAAACACATCACGATCTTGATCGGCGCCATATAGGGTCGCCACATCCCACGGCGGCGCTCGCCATATTCCAGCGCGTATTGCGTGCTTTCAATCCCGCCCCAAAGCAGAACACCCAGATAGATCAGCAGCGTGAAAATGGTGATCGCATCGATGGCGGCCTTGGTGCGGTCCGACCAGCGCGAATACAGCAGGTCCATACGCACGGCAGACCCCATCTGCAACGCATAGGCCCCACCCAGCATGAAATAGCCCAGCAGCAGGAATTGCGCCATTTCATCGGTCCAGATTTGCGGGGTGAAGCCAGCGCGCGCAATCGCGCCCCAGCCAAGCACGGCCATCAGTACGAACAGGCTCCACATCGCCAGCCGACCCACCCGGTAATTCAGCGCCTCGACAAAACGCAGATAGGTGATCACAGCGCGGGGCATTGCACCTCCGTCACGCGGTCGATGGCGCGGACCAGAACAGTCGCTAGTCGCGCGGCCATCGCCTCTTGCAAGTCCTGCGTGGCGATCAGGTCATTGCGCAATTCCAGCATGGCGTTTTCCAGCCCGTAGGGCAGCGCATGCAGACGCAAGGTATGTGTGACATGATCTGCCGCCGAATACGGGGCGTTCAACTCTGTCACCAGCCCAAGATCCCCTGCCTGTGCAACGATCTGTCGGGCAAGCGCAGGCATTTCGTCATGAATAACACCGAATTCCACCTTGCGCGGCACACCATGCCATGTGGCAGAGAACGAGTGGATCGTCAGTATTACGGGCCGCTGACCCAAAGTCAGCGCGCGCGCGATCCGGGCGCGCACAAAGTCGTGGAAGGGCAGATAAAGGCGCTCCAACCGCACAAGACGTTCGGTCGCGGAAATGCCCTCGTTCAGCGCGATGTGATGGATTTCAGACTGTGTCGGGCAGGCATCTGGCCGGTCCGGGCTGCGGTTCAGGTCATAGATCAACCGCGACAGCGGTGCATGGATCAACTCTGCCCCTGCGCAGCCGCGCGCCAGATGCGGACCCAGTGCCAATGCAAGCCCCAGCGCGCCCGGATCACTGGCCGCATGTGAAGCCAGCAGGTCCGCGCCTGCATTCGACCAAGGGGCTACGACGCGGCTTGACGCATGTTCGCAAATCAGAATGACAGCGGGCGGCGCATCAGGCTGGACCAGATCGCCAGCCTCATCCCAAGAAAGGATGTTGCCTGCCCAGTCTCCCAATGCGTCTTGCGGTGTCATCTGCCCTGTCCCTGACCGCTGTCAAATGCGCAAAGCTGCGCGTAGGTAACAGGCTGCACTGGTTCCTGTTTTTGTGTCAAGTATATTTCTTTTCTTTCTTTTTTGTAATTTTTATTACAGAATGGAAAGTCCATTTTGCAGGCAGTCGCAGTGCGGGGCGTCATGACACAGTTTCAGACATTGGAAGACAAGTTGCGTATGGCCATGTCCGGTATGACACGCGCGGAACGCCAGCTTGCAAGCCATATGCTTGGCAATTTCCCGCTTTCCGTGCTTGGGTCGGTCTCTGAGATTGCGCAAGATGCAGGCGTATCGGCCCCGACTGTGGTGCGCCTGGTGCGCAAACTGGGGTTTTCGGGCTATCCCGAATTTCGCATGCAACTGCATGAAGAAATGGGCGAGCGCCTCGCCTCCCCCATCGCGAAGCACGAAAAATGGGCAGACAACTCGCAGCCTGACCACCCGTTGAACCGATTTGCAACTAGCGTGATCGACAACCTCAACCAGACTCTCAGCCAGCAGGATTTGCGGGTGTTTGACACTGTCGCGGGTATTCTGGCCGACAAGTCCCGTCCGGTGCATCTGATGGGCGGACGGCTGACACGCTCGGTCGCGGAGTATTTCACAACTGCACTACATGTCATGCGCAGCGATGTTGCGTTGTTGCCAAGCCTGCCGAACACATGGCCCCCGGCCCTGCTGGAAATGTCTGAACGCGATGTGCTGGTGATATTCGACATCCGGCGGTATGAGCCCTCGATCATGCAGTTTGCCGAACTGGCCCATGCGCAGGGGGTCGAGATTGTCTTGCTGACAGACCGCTGGATATCGCCCAGCGCGGGGGTCGCGCAGCATATCCTGACCAGCCAAGTCGAAGTCCCCTCGGCCTGGGACACGATCGTTCCGATGGTTGCGCTGGTAGAGGCGCTTCTTTCTGCGATACAAGAACGAAACTGGCAGGAAACCCGCGAAAGACTGGACAGGATGGAACGGTTTTACGAAGATATGCTCTTGTTCAAACGGATGCGCTGAAATCCGGGCGAGCCCCTGAAATCCGACCCTATACGCCGAATACGGCCCCACTCGCGTCGCCAGTCGCGTCTAGTCGCGCCAGTCTGACATTGGTCGCGCGATTGCGTGTTCATGTCCCCCGCCCTCTAATCACGTCAAAACTGGAGGGGCACTGATGCTGCAAACCGATAGCAGATTGACCGCGGATAATTCAATTCAGGTGCTTGATCCCGTCTGGATCCCAATGCGCGACGGCACCCGCCTTGCGGCGCGCATCTGGATGCCCGACTCTGCACGGCGCACCGCCGCGCCTGTGGTGCTTGAATATCTTCCCTATCGCAGGCGCGATGGAACCCTGCCAAGGGACGAACTGACCCATGCATGGCTGGCGCGCAACGGATATGTGGGCGTTCGCGTCGACATTCGCGGCAATGGCGATTCCGACGGCCATATGAGCGATGAATATTCCGAGGCGGAACTTGATGATGGCGTGCAGGTCATTGAATGGCTGGCGGCGCAGGACTGGTGCAACGGATCAGTCGGGATGATCGGAATTAGCTGGGGGGGCTTCAACGGGCTGCAACTGGCGCAACTGGCGCCGCCCGCGCTGAAGGCTGCAGTAACGATCTGCTTTACCGATGACCGCTACGCTGATGACATTCACTATATGGGTGGTTGCCTGTTGACCGAAAACAAGGGTTGGTCATCGCAGATGTTCGCCTATTCGTCACGCCCGCCTGACCCGGAAATCGTGGGCGAGGCATGGCGCGAGATATGGTTGGACAGGTTAAGAAACCAACCCTTGCATATCGAGACATGGTTGGCCCATCAGCGCCGCGATGCCTATTGGAAACGCGCCTCGGTCTGCGAAGATTACGGGGCCGTCAAGGCGGCGATTCTGGCTGTGGGCGGCTGGGCAGATGCCTATTCCAACGCTGTGCCGCGCACCATTGCGGGGCTATCCTCGCCTGTCGCGGGGATCAATGGCCCTTGGGCGCATAAATACCCCAATGTCGCCTGGCCCGAACCCGCAATCGGCTTTCTGGCCGAGGTCAAGGCGTGGTTTGACCATTGGCTGAAGGGCGAGGGTGACGCGCCGGACATGTCCTATCGGATGTTTGTGATCGACTCGGATCCGCCCGCGCGCCGAATGCTGGCCCGCAAGGGGCGCTGGATTTCCGAGCCATCCTGGCCCTCACCCCGTATAGGGCGCGAGGCGATCTTCCTGTCAGAGCGTGGGCTTGGCGCAGAGCCGGGCAGCAGCCCGCTGGTTGTGTCGAACCCGCAAACCGTGGGGCTGGCAGGCCAGCGCTTTTGCCCCGGAATGCGCAGTCTGGATGAACTGGCCGATGACCAGCGCGCAGATGATGCGCTCTGCCTAACATTGGACACGGCGCCACTGAACGAAGCAAAAGATATCGTTGGTGCTGCACGCTTGCGGCTGCGGTTGACGCCCGATCAGGCGAGCGGGTTTGTCGTGGCGCGGCTCTGCGACCTGCGTCCAGATGGCAGCGTTGCCTTTATCACGATGGGGGTCATGAACCTGACGCATCGTAGCGCGCATGATATGGTCACCCCCATGACACCCGGCGAACCGATGACTGTAGAGTTTGCCTTTAATGACATCGCCTATCATCTGCCTGCCGGTCACTGCCTGCGGCTATCACTGTCAACCGCCTATTGGCCCATGCTGTGGCCCTCTGCTGCGCCGCTATCGCTACAGCTTGCCACGTCAGATTGCATGCTTGACCTGCCGATCCGGCCAGAGATTGCAGAAGATGCACCACAATTCGGCCCGCCCGAGCAGACGCGGGAAGGTGCCTCTACTTTGCTGCGGCCAGAGGGGTTCACGCGGCAGGAAGAAAACCTGCCCGATGGCACGCAACGCCTTACGCTGACAACTGATGGCGGCCTGACGCGCCATGAAAGCACAGGTATGGAATCAGGCAAGGTCATCACCGAGATATGGGACATCCACGAAAACGACCCCCTGTCTGCCCGCCATGAAACCCATTGGAGTTACACAATAGGCCGCGGTGCTTGGCAGACACGCACCGAAACGCGCACGGTGATGACATGCGATGCGACACAGTTCCATATCGCGGCGCAGTTGATCGCATATGAAGGAGAGGACTGCCTGATCCAGCGTGATTGGGAATTTTCGGTCCCGCGCGACGGCGTTTAGCACGGTTTCTGACGCAAAATAAATGGATGCACAGAATAATAGACGCGATCAGGCGCGATACTACTTGCCTGATCGCGCCAGTCAGATAGAACTGCCACATGCAGGAGAATATCGCGCGCAACCTCAAGCTGCTGTGCAGCTATGCCCCTTCAATCGCCGAAGTCTGCCGGAACCTTGGCATCAACCGGCAGCAATTTACCAAGTATCTGAGCGGCGCTTCTCGCCCCTCGGCCAGGAACATTCGGCGTATCTGCGACTATTTCGGGGTCGAGGAAGAAGAGTTGCGCCTGCCTCATGGCCGCTTTGCCGAACTTGTCTCGCTGCGTCCGCGGGCGCGCCATTTGCTGCGCGCGCTTGGCCCCGCCGCGACCCATATCGACCGGATGATCGCCGGATCGGCAGACAGCCTGAAACCCTATTGCGGCTACTACTTCTACTATTACTACACCCCCAGTCGTCCCGGCATGATACGACGGTCCATACTGCGAATATCAGAGTATAAGGGCGTTTATTACACACGACTGTCCGAGCGTATCCAGCCAGAAGAAAGCCCTTTGGGCAGGTCGCATTTCATTCGATATATCGGTGTTGCGTTCATGCTGGGGGGGCGGATCTTCATTACTGACCACAATTCCAACGCGTTGCGGTCACTGTCGCAGACGATTCTGTTCCCCGCAGCCGCCGAGGTGCCGGAATACCTGACCGGCATGACGCTAGGGGTTCAGGGTCGCAGTGCCAGATCGCCTTTTGCCGCGCAGGTGTTCCTTGAGTATCTGGGCAAAACGACCAACCTGCGCCGCGTCATGAAGGGAACTGGTATTTTTCCCGCCCAAAGCCCCGATTTGCCCCGGCATGTCGCACGCATGCTGGCAGTCGGGGGCGAAGGGCAGCATATGCTCAAAGCGCTAGAGCTTCCCGCCTGACGCGATGTGACGCAAATTGTGCGTCATTGATTTACAGATTTCCCAAGATGCGCAGTTGCGTGGATGCAAGCATGACTTGCAGGATGATACGGCAATGAACAGAGAACTTCGCGCATGTAGACGCGTCGTTCCACCACCGGGAGAGGCCACCATGAACGACCCGAAAACCACCTCAATTTTTCCAAGCCTGACGCGCCGACAGCTATTTGCGGGCACCGCTGCTCTGAGTGCTGCGACCATGTTTCCGATTGCCGCATGGGCAGACGGAAGCCGGTTGAATGTTCGCGCCTATCTGGAGCCCGATGATTATGACCCGCTAGATGCATCCGGCTTTCTGGAAGAACTGCTTTATGGCTGCATTTATCGTAAGCTGATCCAGTATGTGCCGGGCGAGGAATGGGACTGGCAGCTTGATCTGGCTGAAACCATCGAACAGACCAGCCCGACCACAATCGCCTTTACCTTGAAAGAGGGGCAGATGTGGTCCGACGGGTTTGGCGAGATCACGGCCGAGGATGTGAAATTCTCGATGGATCGTCACATGGTCGAGGAAAACAATTCCCGCATCAAACCCGATCTTGGCACTTTCACGCATGTCGAGGTGACAGGCCGTCTTTCGGGCATTATCCATATGGAGCGCCCCTTCGCACCCATCTGGACAATCGCGCTGCCCTATCTGGCTGGCACCGTGATCTGCAAGGAAGCGGTCGAGGCCGCGGGCGGCAAGATCACCACAGCCATCCCCCCCGCAGTTTCCGGCCCCTACCGCGTGGTCGAGCACCGACTGGGCGAGCGCTGGGTGCTGGAACGCAACCCCGATTTCTCGGGCGAGGCCGCTGATTTCGAGCGTGTCGACCTGATCGTGGTTGTGGATGATTCCGCCGCCGAAATCGCCAAGGAAGCCGGCGATGTCGATTTCACGTCCATCGGTGCCGGGTCCGTGCAGCGTTTGCGGGACAATCCGCCCGCAGACGCGCAGATGACCCTGCATCCCGCACTGTTCTATCACTGGATCGGGCTAAATGTGCAGAACCCGAAATTCGAGGATATCCGCGTGCGGCAGGCCATCATGCACGCGATCGACGTGCCCTCCATCATGCAGGCAGCGTTTTTCGATGTGGCGGAACCGTCCACCGGTATTATCGCACCGGGTCTGATCGGGCACCGGCCAGAAGGGCTGATCCCGCCGCAGGCCGATTTTGCACGCGCCCGCGAATTGCTGGACGAGGCTGGCATCGACCGGCTGGAGATCAATATCGATGTGCTGAACAATGTCACCCACACCACAACCGCGCAAGTGATGCAGGCGATGATGGCACAGGCGGGGATTGATCTGAACATCGAAGTCCACGAATCCGGTTCATTCTGGAGTCTTGGTGTCGCCTCTGACGGGGACCGCTGGAAGGATCTGGAACTGACCATCAAGCGCTTCTCGATGACGCCAGACCCGTATTACGCCACGGCATGGTTCGTTTCCGACCAGATCGGCGACTGGAACTGGGAGCAATTCTCGAACGAGGAATTCGACCGGTTGCATGATGAAGCCTTGTCCGAAACCGACCCAGATGCGCGCGATGAGATGTATCGTCGGATGCAGGATCTGATGGAGGAATCGGGCGGCTACAGGTTCCTGACACATGGTGTCACGGCAAACCTGTTCGCCGACAGCATTGCACCGGCAACGCGTCCAGACGGCCAGCCCCTCGTGCAATTCTTCCGTCGCACCTGATTGCTGGGTCACATGCCTGCCTGCACTGTCGCAGGCAGGCATGTGCATTTTTGGAAGGGGTGAAAAAATGCTGCAATACGCCTTTCAGCGTGTTCTGCTGGCGCTGGCGATTATCTTCGTTGCGATTTCGGCACTTTTCACGATCATGATCACGCTTCCGGGCGACCCGACGACGGTTTTGCTGGGACCAAGGGCAACGCCGGAACTGCGCGCCGCTTTTCGCCTCAGCATGGGGCTGGATGATCCGGTTCTGGTGCAGATCGCGAATTTCTGGGGGCGTATCCTCAGCGGCGACATGGGCATGGATTACAACCGCAACCGCCCCGTTTCCGAGGCCGTGTTCAGCGCCTTGCCCCATACAATGGCGCTGGTCTTTGGCGCAATCTTCTGGTCGGCGACACTGGGCATTTTGTTGGGGGCGTTTTCAGCCGACAACCGCAACAGCTGGCTGGACCGTGTCAGCGGCATCTTGTCTGTGGGCTTTATCGCAGCGCCGTCTTTTGTGGTGGCGCTGTATTCGCTGCTTTTGTTCAGTGTCACCTTGCGCTGGTTCCCCACAATCGGCGCCGGAGAGCCGGGCGATCTGGCCAGCAGGCTGTATCATCTGGCACTGCCGTCCTTTGCCATTGGTCTGGCTTGGGTCGGATATGTGGCGCGGATCGTGCGCGCCTCAATGCTGGAAACCCTGGGCGAAAACTACATCCGAACCGCGCGCGCTTTCGGACTGACACGCCGCAAGGTCATCTACAATTACGCGCTGCGCGTGGCCATCCTGCCTGCGGTGCAAGTGCTGGGTGTCGGCATTGGCGGTATGTTGTCCAGTGCCGTCTTCGCGGAAATCGTATTCTCGCGCCCCGGTATCGGGTCGCTGATCTATGACAGCGTCTCGGGGCGCAACTATCCTGTCGTGATGGGGTCGATGCTGGTCGCCATAGGATTTTTCGTGACCTGCGCGCTGATCGCAGACTTGGTTAATGCCGCCCTTGACCCACGCCAGAGGGCGAAATGATGGGCCAGTTCAGACATTCCCTGTTGGGCCGTTTGCTGGCCGATCCGATGGCGGTTTTCGCAATGACGATCATTGTCGGTCTGGTGGTGGTCGCGATTTTTGCAGATGCGATTTCGCCGCATGACCACACCCTGATGAACCTGGCCGACCGTTTCGCGCCACCCTCTTCCACTTACTGGCTGGGAACGGATAATCTGGGACGCGATACATTCTCGCGGCTGGCGCAGGGCAGCCGCATCGCACTTTATGTCGCGATCGTCGCGGTCAGCATATCCGGCACGATTGGCCTTGTACTTGGCATGATTGCAGGGTTTGGCCCGCGCTGGCTGGACAATCTGCTGCTGTTCATCTTCGATACGCTGCGCGCCTATCCGACCATCATTCTGGCGCTGGCGCTGGCTGCTTTGCTCCCGCGCGGGCTGAGCACAGTGATCATCGTGGTCGTCATTACCTCCTTTTCCGAATACGGGCGGGTGGTTCGCACGCAAACCCTGTCGCTGAAAAATGCCGAATTCATTCTGGCCGAGCGTGCGATGGGCGCCTCGGCGGCGCGGATCGTGTTTCACCATGTTTTGCCCAATGTGCTGGGGCCATTCTTCATTCTGGCGGCAATGAACCTGCCAGTTGTCATAACGATCGAGGCCGGCATGAGCTTTTTGGGTATCGGGGTTCCGCCCGGCACGCCAAGCTGGGGCGCGACGCTGAAAGACGGCTTCGATTATATTCGCAACACACCGTGGATCATCATCGCAGGTGGGTTGCCGCTGATCCTTGTCACCCTTGGCTTTACCTTTCTGGGCGAGGCGCTGCGCGACCAGCTTGACCCGAAACTGAGGAAATCCCGATGACGGACACCCTGACCGTGGATGGGCTGACCGTGCACTACGCCACCCGCGAAGGCGCGTTGCAGGCGCTGCGCGATGTGGCGCTGGATGTGCCTGCCGGGCAGATCGTTGGCATTGTCGGCGAATCCGGTTGCGGCAAATCCACCCTGATCAATGCGCTTTTGCAACTGATGCCCGAGAATGCGCGCATCGCGGCAGGCTCTGTCAGGCTGGAAGGCGAAGAACTGGTCGGCGCCCCGTCGCGGCGTCTGCGTGACATGCGTGGGCGCGATATTTCAGTGGTGTTTCAGGACCCGATGACCTCGCTCAATCCTGTGCTGACAATCGGGCGGCAGATGCGCGACATACAGTATCGCGAAACCTGCGGAAATGCGGAAAAGCTAAGCCGCGCAGCGGCAATGCTGGGGCGCGTGGGGCTGCCTGACCCCGAGGCCAAGCTGGATGCCTATCCGCATGAATTATCCGGCGGACAGCGCCAGCGCGTCGCCATCGCAATGGCCGTTCTCATGCGCCCCAAGCTGTTGATTGCTGATGAGCCGACAACGGCGCTGGATGCCACGCTTGAAGTTCAGATCATCGAATTGCTGAAGGAATTGCAGCGCGAAATTGGCTGCGCGATCCTGTTCATCTCGCATCATCTGGGGGTGATAGCGGAACTTTGCGACCGCGTGGTGGTCATGTATGCAGGCGAAGCGGTCGAGGAAGGCCCCGTTGCCGATGTATTCCTGCACCCCAGCCACCCCTACACGGCCAAGCTGATCGAATGCGATCCGGGGCGGATGAAAACCAAGGTGGCCCTTTTGCCCGCGATCCCCGGTGACCTGCCAGATATGACCACCCCGCCCGAGGGCTGCATCTTCCGCGACCGCTGCGACAAGGCCACAGATCTGTGCCGCACGAAACCCGAAGCTCTGGCGGTGAATGGCACGCATTGGGCGCGCTGCCACTTTGCAGCGGAGTATGGCGCATGACGGCCCCGATCCTGACTTTGCGTGATGTGGTGGTCGAGTTTCCCGCCTTGCGGGGGATCAAGGCCCTGATGGCCCCGCGCCATGCGCGCCATGTGCAGGCGCTGAACGGAATCTCGCTGGATGTGCAGCGCGGTGAAACGCTGGCGATTGTGGGCGAATCCGGCTCTGGCAAGACCACTTTGGCGCGCGCCATCAACGGCTTGTTGCCGCTGGCGGGCGGTGAAATCTGGTTCAATGACATTGCATTGCACCAGCGCCCCGACTGGCATGCCATTCGCAGGCAGATGGCAATGATGTTTCAAGACCCTGTCGGATCACTCAGCCCGCGCAAGACAGTGCGCGATCTGGTGCTGGAGCCCTTCGCCATTCACGGCCAGACTGCGGGCAATCCGACCGAAACCGCCGCGCGCCTGCTGGAAGATGCGGGCCTGAATGCCGATTTTCTGCACCGCTATCCGCATCAGCTTTCTGGTGGGCAGGCGCGGCGCGTGGGTGTTGCGCGCGCCCTTGCGCTGAACCCAGCCATGGTGCTGGCGGATGAACCAACAGCGGGGCTGGATGTTTCGGTTCAGGGCGAAATTCTGAACCTGCTGAACGGGATCAAGGCAGAGCACGGCCTGACCACGATCATCATCACCCATAATCTGAATATCCTGCGCCATATCGCGGACCGTATCGCCGTCATGTATCTGGGCCGGATTGTCGAGATCGGCCCTGTCACGCAGATCATGGAGCAGCCGCGCCACCCCTATACGGCGGCGCTGATGTCGGCCAATCCCGAACCCGACCCGACAACACGGCGCGAGCGCATTATCCTGTCGGGTGAAACCCCTGCCCTGACGGCGCGCCCGTCGGGCTGCGAATTCCACCCGCGCTGTCCGGTTGCGCGCACCGATTGCAGCGCGCGGGTTCCTGAATTGACCAAAACAGGGCTGCGCGCGGTGTCCTGCCACTATCCAATAAGCGAGAATACATGAGTTACGGCATCTATATCGGGCGCAACCACAGCGCCGATGGTCACGCATGGCTGGCCGGTTATGGCGATGAACCATCGAGCCACTGGCTGGAAATAGCCCCGCGCGCCAGCCATGCGCCGGGTGGACGGATCGAGGTCGGTGTCTCGCCCAGCGCGGACCTGCCCGGCCAGCGCAGCACCATTGCGCAGGTCGCGCAGACATTCCGCCATTTGCGGGTCAGTTACAGTTATTATCTGGGCGTGCCTGCCCCCATCACCAATGGCGGGCTGAATGAACATGGCGTGGCGGTGCGCGATATCTGGTCAACCTCGCGCAAGGCGTTGACCCGGATGACCCCGCCCGACCAGCAAGGGCCTAATTACTCGGACCTTGCGCGGCTGGTGCTGGAGCGTGCACGCACGGCGCGCGAAGGGGTCGATCTGATCGCCGCCCTGATCGCCGAACACGGGTATTCCTGCTATGGCGGCAATTCCCATATCATCGCTGACCCGGACGAGGCTTGGGTCGTGATTGAATTTGCCGGTGCGCAAAAACTCTGGGTGGCCGAAAGGCTGGGGCCGGACAGTATCCGTGCCAGCAGGCCGGGATATATCGGTGTCATTCCAGACAGCCCGAATGATGAATTTCTGTTCCCAGACCATTTCATCAGCTTTGCAATCAAGCAGGGTTGGTATGATCCGGCGCAGGATGCGTTCGATGTGAATGCCATCTACGGCGATGGCAAGGGCCGCTGGGATGGTGTCGCATGGATCGAGGACGAAATGCGCCAGCGCGCCGCGCGCCCCGAAAAGATCGGGTTGCATGATGTGGTCTTCGCCATTGCCACGGAACGGCTGACCGGCGACACCGCCGGCTATGGGCAGATCGTGCCGCTTGTTCACCCCAGCCACGATGCGCTTAGGGTGATGTGGCACGCCCCTGTCGGGCCTGTGACCGCGCCGCTGGTTCCTGTCTTCATGGGCATGACCGAAATTCCACTGGAATATGGCATTCACCGCTACCTCACCACAGGCGAGAGTGCCCGCTTTCTGGACGAGCGCCATTCCGAGCGCAACGGCGACACGATAAGCCATGTCGCGCAAGGGGCAGAGGTCACGCATTCAGCCTTTGCGGTCCACAAACGCCTGATGCATCTTGCGTTTCAGATGCAAGACCCGCTGCTAAGTGAAATCTATGAACATTGGCGCCGGTCAGAGGTCAGATTGGAAGCAGAATTGCCCGACATTTTGCGCAGTGCGGAAATCCTGCTTGAACAGAATGAAGACCGCCTTGCGCGGCGCTTGCTGACACTGCAATCCACCCATTGGCTGCATAATGCCCTGCAAGAGGCGATGAGCCTTGCCGAGGCTGCGGAGAAGCGGGTGCGCAACCACGGTCCCCTGAACCTGGGCTTGCGCCCCATGAAGCCAAATCAGGTCTGGTGAGCCCCTGACCACCTGCGGGCCTACTTCGGCAGGGCTCACGCTTTCGCATCCTCCAGAATCATGCGGGCTGCCTTTTCGGCGATCATGACAGTGGGCGAATTGGTGTTGCCACTGGTGATCGTGGGCATGATCGAAGCGTCGGCGATGCGTAAGCGTCCCAAGGCGCGAAAGCGCAGCCGCGTATCTACAACCGAAGCGTCATCCGCCCCCATGCGGCAGGTTCCGACCGGGTGAAAGATGGTTGTGCCAATGTTGCCTGCCGCCTTGACCAGCTCGTCCCGTGTCGCGAGTGCCGGGCCGGGCGCATATTCTTCGGGGCTGAAGCGCGCAAAGGCGGGCTGCGCCGCGATCTTGCGCGTCAGTTCGATCGAGCGCACAGCCACCTCTCTGTCCCCTTCGGTCGACAAGTAATTCGGCCGGATCGCAGGCTGCGCGCGATAGTCCGAAGATGTCACATGCACGCTGCCCCGGCTTTCAGGGCGCAGGTTGCAGACGCTTGCGGTGACAGCAGGGAATGGGTGCACCGGGTCGCCAAACTTGTCCAGACTGACCGGCTGGACATGATATTCCAGATCAGCCGTCGCCTTGTCCGGGCCAGAGCGGGTGAAAATCCCCAACTGGCTGGGCGCCATTGACATCGGGCCAGACTGATTGACCAGATATTCCAGCCCGATCATCGCTTTGCCCCACAGGCTAGAGGCTTTTTCGTTCAGTGTTGGCACGCCCTGAACCTTGTAGATCAGCCGCAGTTGCAGGTGATCTTGCAGGTTTTCGCCCACTCCGGGCACCTCTACCCGTGTTTCGATCCCGGCATTGTGCAAGACATCGCCACGGCCAATACCGGACAGTTCCAGAATATGCGGTGATCCGATTGCGCCAGCGCAAAGAACCGTCTCGCGCGCCGCGCGCGCATCAAGGTTTTGGCCGGCATGATGGAAGGCAACGCCTTTGACCTCGCCCTGCTCAATAATCAGCGCGCGTGCCTGCGCATTGGTGAGAACCTTCAGATTGGGGCGCTTCAGGGCTGGTTTGAGAAACCCGCTGGCCGTGCTCCACCGGATGCCACGGCGCTGATTCACCTCGAAATAGCCGCTTCCTTCGTTATCGCCGCGATTGAAATCATCGGTAAAGGGAATGCCGGCCTCTGCCGCAGCCTGCCGGAACGCATCCAGCACTTTCCATTTGATCCGTGCCCGCTCGACCCGCCATTCGCCGCCAGCGCCATGCAGGTCATCCGCGCCAAGGTGATGGTCTTCTTGTGCCTTGAACAAGGGCAGCACATCATCCCAGCCCCAGCCGGTGCACCCCATCTGGCGCCAGCCATCATAATCAGCCGCCTGCCCGCGCATATAGATCATGCCATTGATGCTGGAACACCCCCCCAGAACACGCCCACGCGGATAACCCAGACTGCGCCCGTTCAAACCGTCTTCGGCATCGGTCTTGAAGCACCAGTCCGTGCGCGGGTTTCCGATGCATTTCAGATACCCTACCGGAATTTTGATCCAGTGATAGTTGTCGCGCCCGCCCGCCTCCAGCAGCAAGACACGGTTGCGCGGGTCAGCCGACAGGCGATTTGCCAGCACACATCCGGCACTTCCCGCGCCGATGATGATATAATCAAACTCTTCCATCTCTCTCCCTCAGAGCTTCGCCAGAGCGTATCTAGCAGAGCGCGCTGGCCTTCGCACGTAGCACAATGACGGGCCTGTCAACCGCCGCACGCTTCCAGTGCAGCCCCACTGGACGGATTACAATGGCCAGACCACAAGTAGCAATGGCACACTTACCGCCACCACCAGCACTTCAAGCGGCAGCCCGAGTTTCCAGTAATCGCCAAAGCCAAACCCACCGGGGCCAAGGATAAGCGTGTTGTTCTGGTGGCCAATTGGCGTCAGAAAAGCACAGGATGCGCCAATCGCAACGGCCATCAGGAAGCTGTCGGGGTTCACCCCCAAGGCGCTGGCGATCCCAAGTGCGATGGGGCATAGCACCGCAGCAGTCGCGGCATTGTTCATCACATCTGACAGGAACATCGTTGTCACAAGCACGACCACCAGCGCCGCTATGGCATTGCCCTGCGCGATGGTTTCGACCATGAACCGCGCCAACAAGCCCGCAGCCCCCGTGGCTTGCATGGCACCGGCCACCGGAATCAGCGCCGCCAGCAGCACAATTACCGACCAGTCAATCGAGGTGTAAACCTGCCTCGGCGGCACTGTGCGCAAGAGCATCGAGGCAATCACCCCAAGCGTAAAGGCCGCCGCTGCGGGCAACAGGCCCGCAGTTACGATAGCGACCGCGCCAAGCATGATCACACCCGCGATGATCGCCATACGCGCATCGGGAATGCGCAACTCACGTTCCCCCAAGGGCACACAGCCTGTGTCATTGATGAAATCGGCCATGACTTCGGCGGGGCCTTGCATCAACAATAAATCGCCAGACTTCAGCTTCAATGTGCGCAACCTTGTCCGCGGCGGGTGCCCCTCTCTGGAAACTGCCAGCAGGTTTAGCCCATAGCGCGTGCGCAAACGCAGATCACTGGCAGAGCGCCCGACAATGGTGGCGCCGGGAAGGATGGCAAGTTCGCGCAGGACAATATCCTGGTCCCGATTCGCGGACTCGTCTTTCTCTTCGGCACTTGCCTCATCTTTCGCTTGGTCGTTTTCCTCCTTCGACTTCTGATCTTTCTCCTTGCCGTTCTCTTGCGATGGCCCCTGCTCTTCCAGCTTTATGCCGAAAACCGACAGCGCCTCGGCCAGTCCCTCGACATCGGCTTCCATCACCAGAATATCGTCTGCATGAATGCGCCGCCCCCCATGCGGCGCGGTCATGCGGACCTCGTTGCGCACAAGTCCGACAACCTGCGATTCCGACTCGTTAATCTGGCGCTCGAAAGCGCGCAAGGTCAGCCCCACCGCCTTGCTTTTTGCCGGCACACGGACTTCAGTCAGATAGGTTCCCGTATCGAACCCCTCTGCACTGACCGACTTGCGCGCGGGCACCAGACGCCAACCGACCAGCGCCACGAACACGACGCCAGCAACAGCAACAGCCGCGCCAACAGGTGCGAAATCGAACATGCCGAAATGTCCAAAACCGGCCTCATCACGGAACCCGGAAACAATCAGGTTCGGCGGTGTGCCAATCAAGGTCGTCATACCGCCAAGGATCGTTCCAAAAGCCAGCGGCATAAGTACTTGGCCGGGGGTAAGGTCCAGACGCCGCGAAAGCTGCACTGCAACCGGCATCAGCAGCGCCATTGCACCCACATTATTCATGAAACCCGACAAAAGCGCGCCAAGCCCCATCAATGCGGCGATGCTGGTCAACTGCCCCGCTTCGCGCGGCAGCACACTGCGCGCCAACCAATCCACAGCACCTGTATTCTGCAACCCCTGACTTAGCACCAGAACACAGGCCACGGTTATCACTGCCGGATGCCCGAACCCTTCAAAAGCGCTGGCCGCCGGAACCAGCCCCGTGACCACACACCCCATCAACGCCATCAGCGCAACAAGATCATGCCGCAACCGCCCCTACAGGAACAGGCCCATCGTCTCGGCGAGGATGACGAAAATCAGAAGCTGTTGTGGCGTCATGAAGATCTGCCTCGATCAAGTTGCATGTCACGTGGATACAGGCTGTGACCAGGCATGCAATCGTCTTGAGAGTTATATGAGAGATACGGCGGACAGGCGCTTGTCTTTCGCCGCTTGGGG
>SLAT01000044.1 GCA_007126715.1 Roseinatronobacter sp. | reverse complement strand
TTCGCTTCGCGAATTTTCTCTGCCGCGTCCTTGTCATAGTTGACGCCATTGGCGTCGAACAACTGGTCCAGTTCGCCCGACAAGGTCATCTCGGTGATGATATCGCAGCCGCCCACAAATTCGCCCTTGACGTAAAGCTGCGGAATGGTGGGCCAGTCCGAATAATCCTTGATGCCCTGACGAATGCTGTCATCGGCCAGCACATTCACATCCGTATAGTCCACACCCATAAAGTTCAGCACACCGGCAACCCGGCTGGAAAAGCCGCATTGCGGCATGGTTTTCGTGCCTTTCATATACAGCACGACATCATTGGCTTCGACGGTTTGCTTGATCTGGTCTTCGGCGCTCATTGCGGGTCCTTTCGGGCGTGTTTCGTGTCTTATTCTGGGGCTTTGGTGGTCAGGGCAAGGGCGTGCAATTCGCCGTGGTTGCCATCCATCTTGCCTTTGAGTGTGGCATAGACCGCGCGCTGTTGCTGCACCCGGTTCAGGCCGCGGAAGCTTTCATCAATCACTTCTGCCGCATAATGGTTTCCATCCCCTGCCAGATCCGTGATGGTGATCTTGGCAGCGGGAAAACCCTCTTTCAGCAGGGTTTCGAGTTCTTCGACAGTTATGGCCATCTCGCAGTTCCTATTCTATCTGTCCCGAAGGTAATCCTGCCATGTGCACAGATCAAGCGTCACCGACCGCCTTGGCAAAGGCACCGCGATACAGGGCCGACAACTCGGACAAATCCGCACTGTCGCGGCCAAATTGCACCGTGTCGCCGCCAAAGCGCCCCACCATTGCCAAGACAACGCCAGCCTGCCCGGCAGCGACCATCAACGCCTCGGCCTGATCGAAGTTGCACGCCACCAGATAGCGCGCCTGATCCTCGCCGAACAATTCGTCAATCTGGTCCGAATCCAGTGTCACGCCCATGCCCGCGGCCTCGGCCATCTCAAAGGCAGCAAGCGCAAGCCCGCCATCCGACAGGTCGGTTGCCGCCTTCAGCAATGTGCGGTTCGCGCGCAGGAATTCGCCGTTGCGCCGCTCCATGTCCAGATCGACCGGGGGCGCATCGCCCTCTTCCATGCCAAAGGCTTCGGCCAGTAGCGCCGACTGGCCCAGATGGCCTGTGCCCGTCCCGATCAGCAGCGCCAGATCGCCATTTTCAGGCAAGCCGCCGATGATCTCGTCCAGCGCATCAATCAATCCGACCGCGCCGATTGTGGGTGTGGGCAGGATGGGCTGGCCGTCCGTTTCATTATACAGGCTGACATTGCCCGACACGATCGGCATGTCCAGCGCCTCACAAGCCGCGCCGATGCCTTTTATCGCGCCAACAAGCTGGCCCATGATCTCGGGCTTTTCGGGGTTGCCGAAATTCAGGTTGTCGGTGCTGGCCAAAGGCCGCGCGCCAACAGCGCACAGGTTGCGATACGCCTCGGCCACGGCCTGTTTGCCGCCCTCATAGGGGTTTGCACGCACATAGCGCGGCGTGACATCGCTGGTAAAGGCCAGCGCCTTGTCCGTGTCATGTACCCGCACCACACCGGCACCAAGGCCGGGCGTGCGCACCGTATCGGCCATCACTTGCGTGTCATATTGCTCCCATACCCAAGCCTTGTGCGCGTAAGAGGGTGCGACGATCAAGGCGCGCAGCGCGTCCATCGGGCTGATGTCGGGCACATCGCCAAGCATGGACGCTGGCGGCGTTTCCACCCAAGGGCGGTCATATTCCGGCGCGCTGGAGGACAGCTTAGACAGCGGCAGATCGGCTTTCACATCATTACCTTGCAGGATCAGGAAACGATCCTCGGCAATTGTTTCGCCAACGATAGCAAAATCCAGGTCCCATTTCTCGAAAATCGCGCGGGCTTCCCCCTCCATCGAGGGTTTCAAAACCATCAGCATCCGCTCCTGACTCTCGGAGAGCATCATCTCATAGGCCGTCATCGCCTGCTCGCGCTGGGGCACCTGATCCAGTTGCAGCTTGATCCCCAAGCCACCCTTGTCGCCCATTTCAACCGCCGAACAGGTCAGGCCAGCCGCGCCCATGTCCTGAATGGAAATCACGGCCCCCGAGGCCATCAATTCAAGACAGGCTTCCAGCAGGCGCTTTTCGGTGAACGGGTCGCCCACCTGCACTGTCGGGCGCTTTTCCTCTATCGTGTCGTCGAATTCGGCGCTGGCCATTGTGGCCCCGCCCACGCCATCGCGGCCCGTCTTGGCGCCCAGATAAACCACCGGCATGCCGACACCACTGGCGGCAGAGTAGAAAATCTTGTCCGCATCCGCCAGACCGGCAGCAAAGGCGTTGACCAGACAATTGCCATTATAAGCCTTGTGAAACCGCACCTCGCCGCCGACGGTGGGCACACCAAAGGCATTGCCATACCCGCCAATGCCTTCAACCACACCGCGCACCAGATGGGGGGTCTTGGGGTGGCTGGTTTCGCCAAAACTCAGCGCGTTCATGGCGGCAATGGGGCGCGCGCCCATGGTAAAGACATCCCGCAGAATGCCACCCACGCCCGTTGCAGCGCCCTGATAGGGTTCGATGTAACTGGGGTGGTTGTGGCTTTCCATCTTGAAAATCACCGCCTGCCCGTCGCCAATATCGACCACACCTGCATTCTCGCCGGGGCCGCATATGACCTGTGGGCCGCTGGTCGGCAGGGTGCGCAACCATTTCTTCGAGGATTTGTAGGAACAATGCTCGTTCCACATGGCCGAGAAGATGCCAAGCTCGGTGAAATTTGGCGCGCGTCCCAGAATTTCCAGGATGCGGTCATATTCATCATGCGAAAGGCCGTGGGCCTTTATCAGGTCGGGGGTGAGGTCAGGTTCTGTCATTTTTCATTCCGCTGGTCTGCGCGTGTCATAATGAAAGCAGCGCATCGGTAAAAGGCTTTAATTTATTCCCCAAGGCGCCCGATCTCCTCAAAAGGCGCAGAGTCGTGGTCCTGAACAGGCCAGAATCTCACGATCAGCAAGGCGCAAGGCCGGATCATGTCAAGTCACTTATTTCCGAAGCACATCTTGGGGTTGAGTGCAAAAATCAGGCAGTTTGTGAAAGATCTGCCAGCAGCGAAGCGATTAATCGCCTGTAGGTCACGCAAGATCCGCCAGTTTTTCTAGCAGATTTGGTGTGTTCTGCGCAGCTTTTCAGCAGAAAAGCCGATGGGCAAAAAAAGGCCGAGCAAAAGCTCGGCCAAAGTCCAACAGGGAGGTAAGACACACGACAACTGTCGCTTGTGCCTTGATCATCCATTAAGTTATTGCCCATCCATTACGCAAGTTAAATTATCTTGCGCCTGCAACATTGCCGCTATGCGTTGCATTCATGCCTCAGCCAAAACCCGTCTATGACGCAAATATTCGCATGTTACATTTGCCGAGCGCGCCTATAGGCCACGATTTCTTCTACGACAAAATCCCGGAACGCGCTGATCCTGCGCGAATGGCGCAACTCTTCCGGGTAGGCAAGAAAGACCGGAATGTCCCCGCTGGCAACATTGGGCAGCACATGCACAAGGTCCGGGAAATCCTCAGAGACATAATCCGGCAAAAGCCCGATGCCCAAATGGTTCAATACGGCCTGAAGCACCCCGAAGTAATTGTTGACGGTGAAACTGGAACGCACAGGTCGCGCATTAAGTTCGCGTATAAGTTGTGCGCCGACACTGACCTGTGCTGACGAGATGTTCTGAGAGATCAGCCTGAAATCGGCCAGATCCTCTAGGGTGGCGGGGGTGCCATTGGCGCGCAGGTATTCCGCCGTTGCATATAAGCGCATGTTCACGGTCATCAGCCGCTTGCGGATCAGATCCGCCTGACTGGGTTCTTTCATACGGATCGCCACATCTGCCTCGCGCATGGGCAGGTCCAGCACACGCTCTTCCAGCATCAGGTCGATTTTCAGGTCAGGGTATTGCGCATAAAGCGAGGGCAGGCGCGGGGCAAGAAACAAGGTGCCAAAGCCGGTTGTCGTGGTGACGCGCAATTCGCCGAACACTTCGTCTTCCGCGTCACGAATCCGCGCCGCCGTGGATTCCAGCGTGCGCGACATCGCCTTGGTCGCCTCGAACAGCAATTCACCCTGTTCTGTCAGAATCAGTCCACGGGCATGGCGATGGAACAGAATCGAATCAAGCCCCTCTTCCAGCGCCCTGATCTGCCGACTGACCGCGGATTGAGAGAGTTTCAGGACATCGCCAGCATGGGTCAGGCTGCCAGCATCGGCAACCGCATGAAAGATTCTAAGCTTGTCCCAGTCCATGACGAAATATCCATAAATTTCGTTTACGTTAACATACGCGATTCGTTCTACGCCGTTTTGCCAGTTCACAAAAGCGCTTTGATCGAAAATTCTGCTTTGTAGGTCAGAAATATTGACCTATGCTTGTTTCATACGCAACAACCTGTGGGAGGTGCAGATGGTGCGGCAGGATATTTCGCTCAAGGACCGCTTCGATATCACGAAAACACCCGTGTTGATGAACGGCACGCAGGCACTGGTGCGCCTGATGCTGCAACAGGCTGCGCGCGACCGCGCGGCAGGGCTAAACACGGCAGGCTATGTCACCGGCTATCGCGGCTCGCCGCTCGGGGCGGTGGATCAGCAGATGAATCGCGCCAAAGACCTGCTTCAGGCCGCCAATATCCGCTTTCAGGAAGGGTTGAACGAAGACCTTGCCGCGACAGCCCTATGGGGCAGCCAGCAGGCGGAACTGCGCGGCGAGGGGCGTTTTGATGGCGTTTTCGGCCTGTGGTACGGCAAGGGACCGGGCGTGGACCGCACCGGCGACGCGTTCCGCCACGCCAATATGGCGGGCACCTCGCCGCATGGCGGTGTTCTGGCCGCGATGGGTGATGACCATACCGGCGAATCCTCGACAACGCTGCACCAATCCGACTGGGCGATGATCGACGCCTATATGCCGGTCCTGTCACCCGCAGGGGTGCAGGAATTGCTTGATTTCGGCCATTACGGCTATGCACTGTCACGCTTTGCCGGTGTCTGGGTCGGCCTCAAGACGATGAAAGACACGGTCGAGGCAACCGCCGTGGTCGATGGCAATCCGCACCGGATGCAGTTTGTGACCCCCGACATGACCCTGCCCGAAGGCGGGCTGAACATCCGCCTTGTCGATACACCCGTGGCCCAAGAAGCGCGCATGATTGACCATAAACGCTTCGCCGCCGAGGCTTTCAGCCGCGCCAATGGCATGGACAAGCGTGTCTGGGGCAAACCGGGGGCCAAGATCGGCTTTGTGGCCGCAGGCAAGAACTGGCTGGACCTTGTGCATGCGCTGTCGCTTCTTGGCATAGGCGAGCAAGAGGCGATCCGCCTTGGGGTGACCACCTACAAGGTCGGCCAGACCTTCCCGCTGGATATGGAAAGTTTCCATGACTGGGCCGAGGGGTTGGAGCTGATCGTTGTGGTCGAGGAAAAACGCAAGCTGATCGAAGTGCAGGTCAAGGAAGCCATCTTTGACGACCGCCGCGGCCGCCGTGTCTATGGCTGGCACAAGGGCGACACATGGGAAAACGGACGGCGGCTGGAACTGTTCCCAACCCGATACGCGCTCGACCCGATATTGATCGCCGAAAAACTTGGTGAAATCCTGATCGAGGAAGGGCGCGGCACCGACCGCGTCAAGGCAGGGCTGGCCATGCTGGCAGAAGCGCGGCGCGCAGATAACGCCAAGGATATTGCCGCGCGTCTACCCTATTACTGCTCGGGTTGTCCGCATAACACCTCCACGAAAGTGCCAGAGGGGCACCGCGCCTATGCAGGCATCGGCTGTCATTACATGGTGCAATGGATGGACCGCAACACAGTCGGCTTCACCCAGATGGGCGGCGAAGGCGCGAACTGGATCGGCGAAGCGCCGTTTTCCACCCGCGGCCATGTGTTCCAGAATCTGGGCGATGGCACCTATAACCATTCGGGCGTTCAGGCCATCCGCGCTGCCCTCGCGGCGGGCACGAATATTACCTACAAGATCCTCTATAATGACGCCGTCGCCATGACCGGCGGGCAGAAGAACGAGGGCGGTTTATCGCCCTCCCAGATTGCGCATGAACTGGCCGCAATGGGTGTGGGCAAGATCGAGGTGGTGTTTGACGAAAAGGAAGAACCCCACCGCCCCGATTTCCCCAGATCCGCAGGCTGGCACAAACGCGCCAATCTGGACCAGGTGCAAAAGGACTGCGCCGCCCATCGGGGTGTGTCGGCCATTGTCTATGTGCAGACCTGTGCCGCCGAAAAGCGCCGCCGCCGCAAACGCGGCGAATTCCCCGACCCCGATACCCGCGTGTTCATCAATACCGATATCTGCGAAGGCTGCGGCGATTGCGGCGTGCAATCAAATTGCGTGTCCATCGTGCCAGTGGAAACCGAGCTGGGGCGCAAGCGCGCAATTGACCAGTCATCCTGCAACAAGGATTATTCCTGCCTCAAGGGGTTCTGCCCGTCTTTTGTGACATTGGAAGGGGCCAAGCCCAAACGCGCGGCGACACAATCGATAGAACTACCGAAACTTGCGCAACCCGCACTGCCCGAAATCAACGGCACGCATAACATCGTCATCACCGGCGTGGGGGGCACTGGCGTTGTGACCATCGGCGCTATCATCTCGATGGCGGCCCATCTCGATGGCAAGGGTGCCGGCATGATCGAAATGGCCGGACTGGCCCAAAAGGGCGGCGCGGTGCATATTCATTGCCGCCTTGCCGACCGGCCCGAAGATATCAGCGCCATTCGTGTCGCCGTGGGAGAGGCGCATTGCGTCATCGGCGGTGATCTGGTGGTCACGGCGGGCGCGAAAACCCTTGGCCTGATGCGCAGCGGCCAGACCGGCGCGGCCGTGAACAGCCACGAGATCATCACCGGCGAATTCACCCGCAATACCGAATTCCGCATTCCGGGCGCAGATTTGGAGATGGCCCTGCAAGCGCGGCTGGGCGACAAGCTGCATCTGTTCGATTATTCGGAACTGGCCAAGCGGTTGCTGGGCGACAGCATCTACTCGAATATGGTCGCGCTGGGTGCTGCTTGGCAAATGGGGCTGGTGCCCCTGTCCGAGGGGGCGATCCTGCGCGCAATCGAGTTGAACAAGGCCGCGGTCGAGGGCAACACCCGCGCCTTCTCCCTTGGCCGCTGTTCAGTGGTCCATCCCAAGGCCGCAGCAAAGGCGCTGGCAGATACAGTTGCGCAAAAGCCGCTCTCGCTGGATGAGAAAATCGCCCTGCGCGAACAGCATCTTGTCGCCTATCAGTCAAAGCGCCTCGCCAAACGCTACCGCAAACTGGTCGATCAGGCCCCTGATCCGCAACTGCGCGAAGCAATCGCCAAAGGCTATCACAAACTTCTGGCCTATAAGGATGAATTTGAGGTCGCACGCCTGCATCTGCAAACGCTCGACAAGGCCCGCGCAGAGTTTGAGGGCGACTTCACCCCCCGTTTCCATCTTGCGCCGCCGCTGATTTCGCGCCCTGATCCCGATGGTCGCCCCGCAAAACGCAGCTTCGGCCCGGCCATGCTGCGCGGCTTCAAACTCTTGGCGAAGCTGAAAGTCCTGCGCGCAACCCCACTGGACCCGTTCGGCTATACAGCAGAGCGGCGGATGGAACGCCAGTTGATCCGTGACTATGAACGCCTGATGGACGAGGTCCTGCAAAACCTACGACCGGACACCCACGCAATCGCCGTGGAACTGGCAGAATTGCCGCTGCAAATTCGCGGCTTTGGGCCAGTCAAGCACCGCAATGCCACCGCCGCCGAACAGCGCCGTGCAGAACTGATGGACGCCTTCCAAAACCCACCCGCGCGCATGGCCGCCGAATAAGCGCAAACAGACTGGATTTTCGCCCCCCGCCGCCTTATGCAAGGCGAAAGACTTCAGATTGGGGCAGGCGCAATGTCAGTAGGCGTTTTCGATTCGGGGCTGGGTGGCCTGACCGTGCTGGGCGCGCTTGCTGCACGCCTGCCCGATGTGCCCTTTGTCTATCTGGGCGACAATGCCCATACGCCCTACGGCGTGCGCGATGCCGAAGACATCTACACCCTGACCACCGCCGGGGTCGAACGGCTCTGGGATGAAGGGTGCGATCTTGTCATTCTGGCCTGCAACACGGCCTCTGCCGCTGCCCTCAAGCGGATGCAGGAAACATGGGTGCCCGCTGACAAGCGCGTTCTGGGCGTCTTTGTCCCCCTGATCGAGGCACTGACCGAACGCCAATGGGGCGACAATTCCCCCCCGCGCGAAGTCGCGGTCAAGCATGTGGCGCTCTTTGCCACCCCTGCCACTGTCTCCAGCCGCGCCTTTCAGCGCGAATTGGCCTTCCGCGCCATCGGCGTCGATGTCGAGGCCCAGCCTTGCGGCGGCGTGGTCGATGCGATCGAGCAGGGCGATATGCAACTGGCCGAGGCGCTGGTCCATTCCCATGTCGAAGCGCTTTTGCGCCGGATGCCCCGCCCGCAAGCGGCCGTGCTGGGCTGCACCCATTATCCGCTGGTCGAACATGCCTTCCGCGAAGCGCTCGGGCCATCGGTCGATGTCTATTCCCAGCCCGATCTTGTAGCGGCCAGCCTTGACGATTACCTCAAGCGCCGCCCCGAAATGCTGGGTGCAGGCCGCAACAGCCTGTTTCTGACCACGGGCGATCCGGTGAACGTCTCGCGCAAGGCCACGCAATTCCTGCGACGACAGATCGCTTTTCAAGCGGCCTGATCCCATTTTCTTGCCTTAAATACTCCCCGCGCGGAGCGCATGCGACACAAGCCACCCCGCGCAACGACTGCCAGAGAGATCCCACAGATGACCAAGAAAATCGCTATTCTCGGCGCTTCCGGCTATACCGGGGCCGAACTTGTCCGGCTGATATCGACCCATCCCGACATGGAAATCACCGCGCTTACGGGCGAGCGTAAGGCCGGCCTGCCAATGGCGCAGGTCTTTCCCTTCCTGCGCCATCTCGACCTGCCCGATCTGTGCCGCATCGAGGATGTGGATTTCGCGGGCATTGATCTGGCCTTCTGCGCGCTGCCTCATGCGACCAGCCAGGCCGTGATCAAGGACTTGCCGCGCAATCTGAAAATCGTGGACCTCTCCGCCGATTTCCGGCTACGTGATCCGGGCGAATATGAAAAATGGTATGGCAAACCCCATGCAGCCCCTGACCTCCAGCGCGAAGCCGTTTACGGCCTGACCGAGTTTTACCGCGACGAGATACGCGCCGCCCGGCTGGTTGCGGGCACGGGCTGCAATGCCGCGACAGGGCAATATATCCTGCGCCCTCTGATCGAAGCGGGTGTGATCGATCTGGACCGCATCATTCTGGACCTGAAATGCGGGGTCAGCGGGGCAGGGCGGGCGCTGAAGGAAAACCTGCTGCATGCAGAGCTGTCCGAGGGTACGCAGGCCTATGCCGTGGGCGGAACGCATCGACACTTGGGCGAATTCGATCAGGAATTCAGCGCGCTCGCAGGCCGCCCGGTGCATATCCAGTTCACCCCGCATCTGGTGCCGCTCAATCGCGGAATTCTGGCAACGGCCTGGCTGGAGGGCGATGGCGCGCGCCTTCACGAAGTTTTGCAGGCCCGGTATTGCGCTGAATCAATGATTTGCGTGCTACCTTTTGGCACAACACCGTCGACTCATGATGTGCGCGGTTCTAATTTCGTGCATATAGGGGTTGTTGCGGATCGCGTGCCCGGACGGGCGCTGGTGGTGGCGGCGCTGGATAACCTGTGCAAAGGCTCCAGCGGGCAGGCCATCCAGAACGCGAACCTTATGCTGGGACTGGACGAGGCGGCAGGTCTGATGGGCGCGCCGCTCTTTCCATGAAACGAGGATGACATGAAGAGCCTGAAGAAAACCCGCCGTATCCAGATTATCGCGGTCGCCGCTGTGGCACTGACGCTGTCCACATTGCTGATCGGTTACGCAATGCGTGACGGGATCAATTTCTTCCGCTCGCCGTCGCAGGTCGTCGCCGAACCGCCCGCCCCGACCGAGGTGTTTCGCATCGGTGGGCTGGTCGTTCCGGGCTCGATCGTGCGCGGCCAGTCCGACACGGTCAGGTTCCATGTGACTGATGGTCCCGCAACAGTCGAAGTGCATTACCGTGGCATCCTGCCTGACCTGTTTTCCGAGAATGAAGGCATGGTCGGCACCGGGCGGCTTGTCGATGGCGTGTTTCAGGCCAGCGAAATTCTGGCAAAGCATGACGAGACATATATGCCGCGCGAAGTGATGGAAGCGCTGCGCGAACAGGGCGAGTGGCGCGGCCCGGACCCGCAAAGCCTGCCAGAGCCGCAAACCTGATCGCATGGGCGTGTGCGCATTGAACGGCACAGGCCACGGCTTTCCACAACGCCCTATGCACCCCTCGCGTCGCTACTTCAACAGGAATGACGCGAACAGATAGGCTGTGTTAAGTCCCGGATTGTGCCGGTAAATATGTGCATTGGAACGGTGATCCGCACCAAGGCCGAATTCCAGCCCGCTTGGCCGCTGTATGCCCAAATCAACTGCGGTGCGGAACTGGATGGGGCCACCAAGATCCGTGCCCCCGCCACGCCGATATAACCCTGCCATCGAACTGACGCGGACAAAAGCGCGCATAGGCCCGGGCCGCCATGTCAAGGCAGAGCCGGCACCAACCCAGCCAGACCCGTTTGACGCAAGCGAAAGCCCGAAGACAGGCTGCAATTTCCATAGATACGGGCTGCCAATATAACGCAGATACGCCTCCGGGGCTTTGGTCGTCACATCTTGACCAAGACTACCTGTCAAAATCGGCATTTCGGCAATGGCAGGTTTCGCAAGACATAGAAGTGAAAGCAGAGCAAGTCGAACAAGCGTCATCTCTACACCATGATTAAGTTTTGTTGGGTATGGCGCGCCATTTAAGCTGTCAGAGGCGCCCTGACATAATCTGAAACACGATTTCACAAGTACCGAGCTAACACACGTTAATTTCAGGCGCTTGGCAAGGCTGAACATGCTGCAATCAACCTATCCCGCGCCGCCCATAGACAGGGGCCGCGCGGGGGTGTGTTTGGGTCGTGCCTTGCGTGATAGCGGGTGCGAAACCGGTGTGTCAGCGCCCTTCGAAACTGGCCGGGCGCTTTTCCAGAAACGCCAGAACGCCCTCCTGAAAATCACGGGTCTTGCCTGCTTCGGCTTGCAGCTTGGCTTCAAGGACAAGCTGCACATCCAGCGTGTTGGCAAGGCTTGCGCGCAAGGCTTTGCGGATATTGCGATAGGCCACTGTCGGCCCCTCGGCCAAGGCCCGCGCGCGCGTCATCCACGCGGCTTCAAAGCGTTCGTCCTCCGCCATTTCCCAGATCATACCCAGCTCGACCGCCTGCTGCGCACTGATCTTTTCAGCAAACAGCATCGCGCCCATTGCGCGGGCGAAACCAATCTGGCGCGGCAGAAACCATGTGCCGCCCGCATCTGGAATCAAGCCGATCCGGCTGAAGGCCTGAATGAAACTGGCCGATTGCGCCGCAATCACCACATCGGCGGCCAGTGCCAGATTGGCCCCGGCCCCCGCCGCGGACCCATTCACCGCTGCAATCACCGGCACAGGCGCGTCATAGATCGCGCGCAACATCGGCTCGTATTCCTCGCGCAGGGTGCGTTCCAGATCAATCTGGGCCGCATTGCCCCCGTCACCCAGATCCTGCCCCGAACAAAACGCCCGCCCATTGCCCGTAAGCACCAGAACACGTGCACGCGCGCCCAAATCCTTTAACGCGTGGGTCAGTTCTGCGCGCATCTGCTTGTTCAACGCGTTCATCACTTCGGGGCGGTTCAGGGTGATCACCCCTATCCCGTCCTCATGGCGGGCAAGCAGCGTCTCATAGTCCATGCATATTCTCCGACATTTTGCTGCATCATCATACCGTGCAGCCCTGCCAAGAAAAGCCCGGACGGTGCGTCAGTCTTTCAGAAGTTCTTTCAGCCGCTTCTCTTCATCCGCGCTCAGCCCGCCCTTTGTAGGCTCGGGGGCGTTGCCGCGCTGGCGCAGATACAGCCCCGCTGATAGCATTGCGATCAGGAACAGAACCGGCGCTGCAACCCAGAGGATGATATTCACACCGTCTGTCGTGGGGCGCAGCAGCACATATTCGCCGTAACGTTCGACGATGAATGACATCACCTCTGTATCGCTATCCCCCTCGACCAGCCGTTCGCGCACCAGCAGGCGCATATCGCGCGCCAGTTCTGCATTGGATTCGTCGATGGATTCGTTGCGACAGACAAGACAGCGCAGCCCCGCCGAAATATCGCGCGCGCGCGATTCCAGAACCGGGTCATCCAGAATCTCGTCGGGCTGCACGGCCCAGGACGGGCTGGCCAGCGCGATCAGCACCGTTGCGAGGAGCAGGCGAAACAAGGTCATTCTGCCGGCACCGCATCCGGGCGCGTCCGTTCTGCCCCCGCCGCAATCCTGTAGCGCCGGTCTGACAGGCTGAAAATACCCCCCAGTGCCATCAGGAAACACCCGAACCACAGCCAGTTGGCAAATGGCTTGATATAGGTGCGCACAGCCCAGCCCCCGTTATCCTGCGGGTCGCCCAGTGTGATATACAGGTCGCGGTGGATCTTATAGTCAATCGCGGCCTCGGTCGTGGGCATTCCGGCTATCGGATAGAAGCGCTTTTCCGGCTGCAAGGTGGTGATCAGGCGACCATCGCGATGAGCCTCCAGCGTCCCCATGGTCGAGACGTAATTTGGCCCCTGAACCCGGTCGACAGAGGTCAGGGTCAGCGTATAGCCGCCCTTCTCGAAGCTTTCACCGATCTGGACAACGCGGATATCCTCGGATTCCCAGCCCACCAGCGCCGCCACGGCAAAGACCGACACCCCAAGCCCGGTATGCGCGGTGAACTTGCCCCAATCCGCACGCGGCAGGCGCGACAGCCGTTTGATCCGGTTGCCCATCGCACCGCGTCCGGTTCTGCTCCAGATATCGGCGCATGACCCCAGAACGACCCAAAGCCCAAGGGCCAGACCAATCGGCACCATAGGCGAATTGCCCGTTTGCAGCGCCCATGTCAGCGCACCCATTGCCACCGAAAACGCCGCAAGCCCCCAAAGCGGGCGCACCGTGCGCGACAGGTTTCCCCGTTTCCAGGGCAACATCGCGCCAATCGGCAACACCATCGCCAGCGCCACCATGAAGGGGGTAAAGGCCATATTGAAGAAGGGCGGGCCAACCGACAACACCCTATCAAACAGCATCTCGGCCACCAAAGGCCACATGGTCCCGATGAAAATCACGAAAGACGATACCGCCAGCAGCACATTATTGATGACCAGCGCCGATTCACGGCTAACCGTTGCAAAGACGCCCTTGGCCTCCAGCACCGGGGCGCGAATGGCAAACAGCGTCAGCGCGCCCCCCATGAAACCCGCCAGAATCATCAGGATGAACACACCGCGTTCCGGGTCCATCGCAAAGGCATGAACCGAGGTCAGCAGGCCAGATCGCACGATGAAAGTGCCCATCAACGAGAAGCCAAAGCCAAGGATCGCCAGCAGGATTGTCCAGCTTTTCAGGGTTTCACGCTTCTCCACCACAATGGCGGAATGCAGCAGGGCAGCGGCGAACAACCACGGCATCAGACTGGCGTTTTCAACAGGGTCCCAGAACCAGAAGCCGCCCCAACCAAGCTCGTAATAGGCCCACCAGGACCCGGTTGCGATGCCGATGGTCAGGAAGACCCAGGCCGCCAGCGTCCAGGGCCGCACCCAGCGCCCCCAGGCCGCATCGACGCGCCCCTCGATCAATGCGGCAACTGCAAAGCTGAACGCCATCGACAGGCCGACATAGCCCAGATACAGAAACGGCGGATGAAAGGCGAGGCCCGGGTCTTGCAGCAGCGGGTTCAGATCGGTGCCATCAAAGGGTGGAAACTCCAGCCGCGTGAACGGGTTGGAGGTGAAGATGGTAAAGGCCATGAAAGCGGCCGTAATGCCCGATTGCACCGCCAGCACCCGCGCTTGCAAGCTGGCAGGCAGATTGCCCCCGAACCATGCCGCCGATGCCCCGAACAGCGCCAGGATCAGCACCCATAGCAGCAGCGACCCCTCATGATTCCCCCAAACCCCGGAAATCTTGTAGATCAACGGCTTGAGCGTGTGGGAATTGTCCACAACCAGCTTGACCGAGAAATCAGACACAAGGAAGGAATAGGTCAGCGCGGCGTAACTGAACGCCACCAGCAGGAACTGGACCGTGGCCATCGGGTTGGCCACAACCATCCAGTCGCGCCACCCTTTATGGGCGCCGACCAGCGGAATTACGGTTTGGGCCAGTGCCACAGCAAAGGCCAGAATCAGGGCGAAATGTCCAAGCTCTATAATCATGCTTTTGCTTCTAGCCCAAACTGGGCGGCTGGCAAATACCCTTGATGCATCATGGGCGCGGCCTTCGGTCACAGATTGGTCACTTGCGCCGGGTGGCCGGGCCTTGTTCTTTGGTCGCACTTGCCGCGATGCGGGCTTGACCCTGCCGCAACAGCAGGCCAGCCTTGCGCCAGACCATGCGAAGGGAACAGATATGGCGCAGGATTGCTCAAGCATAGAGCGCGTGCAGGCATTGCTGTCAGATCAATCCTATGTCGCGGATCGCGCGCTCTCGACGGTGGTGTTTCTCGCCCTCGCCCTCAAACGCCCGATATTCCTCGAGGGCGAACCCGGCACCGGCAAGACCGAAATCGCCAAGGCCATCGCCACCGCACTGGGCCGCCGTCTGATCCGCCTGCAATGCTATGAAGGGCTCGATACATCTGCGGCTGTCTATGAATGGAATTTCGCCGCCCAGATGATCGCCATTCGCGCCGCCGAAGCCCAGGGCAACAAGGATGATCTGCGCAAAACCCTGTTCGGTCCCGAATTCCTGATCGAACGCCCCTTGCTGGAGGCCATGCGCCCCCAACCGGGCGGCGCGCCCGTCCTGCTGATCGACGAGATTGACCGCACCGATGAACCCTTCGAGGCATTCCTGCTCGAAGCGCTTTCTGACTATCAGGTGACAATCCCCGAATTGGGGCCAATCAAAGCGGCAGAGCCGCCAATTGTCATCCTGACCTCCAATCGCACCCGCGAAGTGCATGATGCGCTCAAACGGCGTTGCCTCTATCACTGGGTCGATTACCCCGATTTCGCGCGCGAACTCGAAATCCTCTCTGCCCGCGCCCCCGAAGCCTCGGACCGCCTCTCGCGCGAGGTGGTCGCTTTTGTCCAGCGCCTGCGCAACGAGGATCTGTTCAAGAAACCGGGCGTGGCCGAAACCATCGACTGGGCAAAATGCCTGCTGGCGCTCGATGTGCTGGAACTCTCCCCCGAAGTGATTGCCGACACGCTCGGCGCGATCCTGAAATACCAGGACGACATTGCCCGCCTGCAAGGCATGGAAGCCAAAAAGATCCTCGATGAAGCGCGCCAATCCCTGGAATCTGCATGAGTTTCATCCTTGTCCAAATATCCTGGGGTGAATTGGCGCAGCCAAGAGGGGCAAAGCCCCTGAACGCGGTCTGACAGATGGTGCGCTACACCGATCTTGCGATCCCCGAAGACGGCAAGCTGGTCGACAATATCACCCATTTCGCGCGCGCCCTGCGCCGCGCCGGTCTGCCCATCGGGCCGGGCCGGGTGCAGGCCGCGATCGAGGCCGTGGCCGTGGCGGGCTTTGACCGCAAGCCGGATTTCTACTGGGTGCTGCACGCGGTTTTCGTCAACCGTCCTGAAGAGCGACAGGTCTTCAACCAGATTTTCCGCCTGTATTGGCGCGACCCGCGCTATCTCGAACATATGATGTCGCTGATGCTGCCTGCGATCCGCAATGTGTCGGAAGAAAAGGCAGCGCAGGACGCCGCCAAGCGCGCCGCCGAGGCGCTGCTCGACGGGGCCGAAGCCCCCGACCGGCCACAGCCGCCCGAGGACAGCGAGAATACCGAAATCCAGATCGACGCCTCTCAGACCGCATCCAGCGACGAGAGGTTGCGCACACTCGATTTCGAGCAGATGTCCACGCAAGAAGCCGCGCAGGCGCGGCGCATGCTGGCGCGGCTGTCATTGCCGGTCAAACCTCTTCCCACCCGCCGTCTGAAACCCGATCTGCGCGGGCGTCAGCCCGATTGGCGCCGCACCCTGCGCGCCTCTCTGCGGCATGGGGGCGAGATCACGCGTCTGCACCACCGCCGCCCTGCGACCCGCTGGCCCGCGCTGGTGGTGCTGTGCGACATATCGGGGTCGATGTCGCAATATTCGCGTATGGTGCTGCATTTTGTCCATGCTGTCGCCAACCGTCAGGGGCAGGGCTGGGCAAAAGTCCATGCCTTCACCTTTGGCACGCGCTTGACCAATATCACCCGCCATCTGCGCATGCGCGATGTCGATGCCGCGCTGGGGGCTGCCGGTGCGCAGGCGCAGGACTGGCAGGGCGGCACACGTATAGGGGGCTGTTTGCGCGCGTTCAACCGCGACTGGTCGCGCCGGGTTCTGGGGCAGGGGGCGGTGGTGCTGCTGATCTCGGACGGGCTGGACCGCGATGATCCCACCCTGCTCGCCCATGAGATGGAGCGCCTTCATCTGTCCTCGCGGCGGCTGATCTGGCTGAACCCGCTGCTGCGCTGGGACAGTTTTGCGCCGCGCGCGCGCGGTGTGCGCGCCATGCTGCCCCATGTGGATGCGTTTCGCGCGGCCCATTCCATCGCCTCACTCGAAGCCCTGGCCGAGGCGATTTCCGACCCGCAGGACCGCGGCGAGAAAGCGCGGCTGATGGCGCTGCTGAGTGATTGATCTCGACACATGTTTGCGTCACGATAGGCCAAGCTCAAGGAGGGCCGCGAGATGCAGATCAGCGCAACCAGTGACGAGCAGACCGTCATTTCCACATTCGAGATGACACCGGGCACCTGCACCGATGTGCTCGAAGCCTTGCAAGACGCATATGACAAGGTCATCCGCCACCAGCCGGGCTTTCGCGGCGCGGCGCTGCATGTCAATGATGCCCAGACGCGCATTTGCACCTATTCGCGCTGGCGCGAGCGGACAGATTTTCAGGCGATGCTCCGCACACCCGAGATGCGCGAGCGCAACCGCGCTATCGCCGCACTCTGCGCGCGATTCGAACCTGTGATGTACGAGGTCGCCGCAACCTATCCGGCGGAGTGAAAGCAGTCCTTCATGCGTGTTTTTCTGGGGCTGGAACTGCCCACGCATATTCGCAGCCAACTGGTGTTGCAGCAATTTCTTCTGCCGGTCAAACGCAAGCTGCCGCCCGAGAATTTCCACATCACGCTGGTCTTTCTTGGCAATGCGCAGATGGCGCAGCTAGAAGCGCTTGATGAAGCACTGTCGCGGCTCGATGTGGCGGATTTTGAACTTCGGCTTGAGGGGCTGGGGCTTTATGGCAAGGGCTCGCCCCATAACCTTCATGCCTGCGTGACCCCTGTGCCGCAACTGCTGGCACTGCACCGCAAGCTGATGCACCTCGCGCGCGGCGCGGGCTTCACCCCCGAAGCGCGGCGCTACAACCCGCATGTCACCCTGTCTTACCTGCGCCCCGGCAGCTTCAATCAGGCGGAACTGGAAACAGCGGTCGCACGCGACATGGGGTTTCGCAGCGACGCCTTCACCGTGTCCGAAATCGCCCTGTTCCGCTCGCATCTGCGCCCGGACGGGGCCGAATATGATGTGCTTGAACGCTATCCATTGTCGGCATGGGGCCGCGATGTGAAGCTGTAATTATGCAGCAAGGCCCCGTTATTGCTCAACCAGTCGCGATAGGTTTGATAATCCGGCATCAGTTGCTCCACGCAGGACCAGAACACGCGCGAATGGTCCATGTGTTTGAGATGCGCCACTTCATGCGCGGCGACATATTGCAACACCTCTGGCGGGGCCATGATCAGCCGCCACGAAAACATCAACCGCCCGCGCGAGGTGCATGACCCCCAGCGCGACCGCGTGTCGCGCAATGTGATCGCGCTGAAGGGCTTGCCCAACGCATCGGCATACCGCGTGGCGGCAGGAACCAGCGCTGCGCGCGCGCCAGCTTTCAGATAGGTCGCTACCCGCAACGCCGTACGCGTGCCTGTCGGATCAGGCGGGACCAGCAATTCCGCATCCCGCACCCGAATGCGGGACCCGTCGCTTTCGGTGATTCGCAGGGTTTCGCCCCGAAACAGGATTTCCCCGCCAATCTCCACCGGACAGGGCTTCGGAAGCCGGGTAAGCGCGCCGCGCAGCCATATTTCGCGTTCTTGCAGGAATTCCAGCGCCTCGTTCAAATGCGCGCTGCGCGGCATTGTCAGCGTGACCCGCCGATCCAGCCCCGACACACGCAGGCTTAGCCTGCGCGCCTGCCCTGACCGTCGCAGAAGCACGGTTATCTCGGGTGGCCCTTGCAATGTTGCAATTCCGTTATCGACCCGCATGTGCCCTCTCTTCGGGTGTGTTATCGTCCATAATGGCTGTCCCATGCGGGAATTTGACCATGCGAGCCGCAATGCTTGCCTCACAGGTCTTTACAGCATGACCGAGTTATGGCACGGCACCAAGCTTGAAGGAAGGCACGCGAACAAAGGAAATGTCGATGTCCAATCCAGAATGGGGCGTTAAGCGGGTCTGCCCTGAAACCGGAAAGCGGTTTTATGACCTGAACAAATCACCGATCATCAGCCCCTA
>SLAT01000078.1 GCA_007126715.1 Roseinatronobacter sp. | reverse complement strand
TACGAAAAACACATTCGCGCCTGTCGCTTCGGCCACATAGCCGCGATAATCGTAAAACAGCGCATCCGAGCAGCCCTTTTCTTCGGCAGCGTGTTTGGACATGGTGCAGATCATATACAGGCCCGCGGCCTTGGCCGAGGTCGGAATCGTTTCGGGCGAGGGGCGGCGCCATTTCGCAATATCCAGCTTCGCGCCCTGCCATTTCGCATCGCCGTAATATGCGCCCCATTCCCAAGCCGCCACAGCCAGCCGCACCGGGTTGCGCCGCGCAGCGACCCCCATATCCGGCCCCGCACCGCGCCATGCAACTGCGCGCACATAGGCATCGGTCAGATTATTCGCTTCAAGCACGGCAGCCTTCGCCGCTTCGATCTGATCGACCGAATAGGGGATGGGCATATCCAGCAAGCGGCCGGATTCCAGCAACCGTTCGGAATGTTCACGGCTTTTGAAAATCTTGCCGCTATAGCACCGCTCGCCCTCGAACACGGAAGAGGCATAGTGCATTGCATGGCTCAGGATATGCACATTTGCATCGCGCCAGGGCACCAGTTGCCCGTCCATCCAGATCATACCGTCCTTGTCATCATATCCGCCGACCATCAGTGCCTCCTCAATGGCGTTTTCCAGATATTGCGCAAAAAAGGTCCGTTACGGACATAATGTTACGTCAAATCGGGGAATCGCTATCAATTCGCTCTTGGAATGTCAACAAGGCTGACATAAACTGCATGAAGTTTGCGGTTGAACGGAATTTTTCATATGGCCGAGGGTAGCAACAGCGCGATGGGTGGCGAGAACCTGTTGTTTCTGACCGACGAGCAGTTGCGCAAGGGTATAGAAGCGATGTTCTTTGCCTATCGCGGCTTTACTGCTGACCCTGACCGTATTCTCGATGCCCATGGCTATGGCCGCGCCCATCATCGCGCCCTGCATTTCATAAACCGCACCCATGGCACCACCGTCAATAATCTGCTCAATATTCTTGGGGTCACCAAGCAGTCGTTGAACCGCGTCTTGCGCACGCTCATCGAAGATGGGCTTGTAGAAAGTCGTGTTGGCCGCAAGGACCGGCGCGAGCGTAATCTGTTTCTGACCGAGAAAGGCGACACGCTGGAGCGCGCATTGTCCGAGGCGCAACGCGAGCGGATGCGTGCTGCCTATCGCGCAGCAGGGCCACAGGCCGTTGCGGGGTTCCGGCAGGTGCTGGAGGCGATGATGGATGATGAAATTCGCCGCCAATATCTTAACATGCGGGACCGCCGCACATGACAACCGAGTCCCTGCCGCATCTGCTGATCGTCGATGATGACGCGCGCATCCGGGCGCTTTTGCAGAAATACCTTTTGCGAAACGGGTATCATGTGACCACGGCACGCGATGCGGCCCACGCCAGACGGCTGCTGGCCGGTCTTAGCTTCGATCTGATTGTGCTGGATGTCATGATGCCCGGCGAGGATGGCTTCAGTCTGACCCGGTTCATTCATGCGCAAACCGCGTCGCCGGTGTTGCTGCTGACCGCCCGAGGCGAGGCCGAGGATCGCATCACCGGGCTTGAGGCAGGTGCGGATGACTATCTGCCAAAGCCGTTCGAGCCGCGTGAGTTATTGCTTCGCATCAATTCCATCCTGCGCCGCACTCCGCAGAAAACTGCCACCGCAATCTTGCCGCAAGTCTTGGTGATCGGACCGTTGCGCTATGATCTGGAGCGGGGCGAGTTAAAGCGCGACGACAGGCCCGTGCGCCTGACACAGACCGAGGCCGCGATCATGCGCCTGTTTTGTGAAAACCCTGACGAGGTTATCACGCGCGAGGCGCTGGTCGAGCATCTAAGCCGCGACCGTGCCGGTCATGGCGGTATGGTGGGGCAGGAACGCGCGGTAGATGTGCAGATTACCCGTTTGCGCCGCAAGCTGGAGCGTGATCCGAAAAACCCCCGCCATCTGCAAACCGTGCGCGGGTCCGGCTATATGCTGGTTACCGACTGACAGCGCAATGAAAAAGGCCCCGGAACACATCCGGGGCCTTTCTGCGTTACTCTTGAACCGCTTATTCAGCCTGTTCTGCCGCGATTTCTTCGCCGGTTTCCTGATTGACCAGCTTCATGGTCAGACGGACCTTGCCGCGATCGTCGAAGCCCAGAAGTTTGACCTTCACTTCCTGACCTTCCTTCAGAACATCTGACGGGTGGTTCAGGCGGCGGTTTTCGATCTGGCTGACATGGACCAAGCCATCACGCTTGCCAAAGAAGTTCACAAACGCGCCGAAATCAACCAGTTTCACGACCTTGCCAGTATAGATCATACCAACTTCCGGCTCTGCCACGATCGAATAGATCATGTCATAGGCCTTCTTGATGGCTTCCTGATCGTTTGATGCGATCTTGATGATGCCGTCATCGTTGATATCGACCTTGGCGCCCGAGACTTCGACAATCTCGCGGATGACCTTGCCACCAGTACCGATGACTTCACGGATCTTGTCGGTCGGGACCTGCATGGTTTCGATCTTGGGTGCATACTGGCTGAAGCCTTGCGGCGCAGTCAGAGCTTGTGACATTTCGCCCATGATGTGCATCCGCGCATCTTTGGCCTGTGCCAATGCCTGTTCCATGATCTCGAAGGTGATGCCTGCAACCTTGATGTCCATCTGCAAGCTGGTGATGCCTTCGGCAGTGCCTGCAACCTTGAAGTCCATATCGCCAAGGTGATCTTCATCACCCAGAATATCGGTCAGGACAGCGAATTTGCCGTCTTCTTCAAGGATCAGACCCATTGCAACACCCGCAACGGGGGCCTTCAACGGCACGCCTGCATCCATCATGGACAATGAGCCGCCACAGACCGAAGCCATCGAGGACGACCCGTTTGATTCCGTAATCTCGGACACCATGCGGATCGTGTAGGGGAAATCGGTCGCAGCAGGCAATACCGCTTGCAGCGCACGCCATGCCAGCTTGCCATGCCCCACTTCACGACGACCGGGAGGGCCGAAGCGTCCAACTTCGCCTACCGAGTAGGGGGGGAAGTTGTAGTGCAGCAGGAAGTTGGATTTGGATGTGCCGGTCAGCGCGTCGATGAACTGCTCGTCATCGCCGGTGCCCAGTGTCGTGACACATAGCGCTTGTGTTTCACCACGGGTGAACAGCGCCGAGCCATGTGTACGCGGCAACAGCCCGGTTTCGGCAACGATCTGGCGCACGGTCTTGGTGTCGCGCCCGTCTACGCGCGGTTCACCATTGACGACAGCGCCGCGCAGGATCGAGGATTCCAGCTTTTTCAGCGCAGAGCCAAGGTTTTCATCGGCGAGTTCTTCTTCGGTCAAGGCCGCCTTGATGGCCTCGCGCGCTGCACCGATTGCTGCAACGCGTTCCTGCTTGTCGCGCAATGCGAAAGCGGCACGCATCTGCGTTTCGCCCGCCGCTTTAACTGCGGCATACAACTCAGAGTAATCGGGCGCCTGGAAATCAAACGGCTCTTTCGCAGCGTCTTCGGCCAGATCAACGATCAGGTCGATCACGGGCTGGATGCTCTCATGCGCAAATTTCACCGCGCCCAGCATTTCAGCTTCGGTCAGTTCATATGCTTCTGACTCAACCATCATCACGGCGTCTTTGGTGCCAGCGACAACCAGATCAAGCCGCTGCTCGGGGTTCTCGCGCAGTTTTTCCATGTCCTGACACTCGGGGTTCAGGACGTATTCACCATTGGCGTAACCAACGCGGCAGGCCCCGATTGGCCCCATGAAGGGAACACCCGAAATGGTCAGCGCTGCCGACGCTGCGATCATTGCAACCACATCCGGTTCATTGACCAGATCGTGGCTCAGCACAGTGCAGATGACCAGAACTTCGTTCTTGAAACCCTCAACAAACAGCGGGCGGATCGGACGGTCGATCAGACGCGATGTCAGCACTTCCTTGTCAGAAGGGCGCGCTTCGCGTTTCAAAAAGCCGCCGGGCACCTTGCCGGCTGCGTAATACTTCTCAATATAATGCACGGTCAGCGGAAAGAAATCCTGCCCCGGCTTGGCCTGTTTGGCAAAGGTCACATTGGCCATGACCGATGTCTCGCCCAATGTAGCGATGACCGAGCCGTCAGCCTGACGGGCAATCTTGCCCGTTTCCAGTGTCAGCGTCTCTTCGCCCCACTGGATTGATTTTTTAACGATGTTGAACATTCAGCGTATCCTCATGGAAAGCACCAGCCCTCTGGCCCTTCCGTTTCCAAATAGCGGCCCCATTGCCGCCGACCCCAATCCTAATGCATCACGCCGGGGTCATTGCGTCACGTCTCAGATACCGCGGCCCATACATGAAAATGGTGCATAAGAAAAGCGGGAAAGCCAGTGGGCTTTCCCGCCAAATTTTCGCCTCGCGCAGAATTTAGTAGCGATAATGCTCTGGTTTGAACGGCCCTTCGACCGTCACACCGATATAATCTGCCTGATCGGGCTTCAGCTCTGTCAGCTTCACGCCAATCCGGTCCAGATGCAGGCGCGCGACCTTTTCATCCAGATGCTTGGGCAGAACGAAAACGCCGGGCTGGTATTCCTCGCCCTTGGTCCATAGCTCGATCTGCGCCAATACCTGATTTGTGAAGCTGGCCGACATCACGAAACTGGGGTGGCCGGTGGCGTTGCCCAGGTTTAGCAGGCGACCTTGTGACAATAGGATCATGCGATTGCCAGAGGGCATCTCGATCATGTCGACCTGATCCTTGATATTGGTCCATTTGTGGTTTTTCAGCGCGGCCACCTGAATTTCATTATCGAAATGGCCGATATTTCCGACAATCGCCATGTCCTTCATCTCGCGCATATGCTCGATGCGGATCACGTCCTTGTTGCCGGTGGTGGTGATGAAGATATCAGCGGTTGCGACCACATCTTCCAGCGTCGTCACCTCAAACCCGTCCATAGCGGCTTGCAGCGCGCAGATGGGGTCAATCTCGGTTACTTTCACGCGTGCACCAGCGCCGCGCAAGCTGGCCGCCGACCCTTTGCCCACATCGCCATAGCCGCAAACTACAGCGACCTTGCCTGCCATCATCGTGTCGGTTGCGCGGCGAATGCCATCGACCAGCGATTCCTTGCAGCCGTATTTGTTGTCGAATTTCGACTTGGTGACAGAGTCGTTTACGTTGATTGCGGGGAAAGGCAGTTGGCCTTTCTTGTGCAGGTCATACAGACGGTGCACGCCGGTGGTGGTTTCCTCTGATACGCCTTTGATCGCGTCGCGCGTCTTGGTGAACCAGCCGGGGCTTTGGGCCATGCGCTTTGCAATCTGGGCCTTGATCACGGCTTCTTCCTCAGACTGGGGCACAGGGATGATATCTTCGCCTGCCTCGGCGCGCGCACCCAGCAGGACGTAAAGCGTGGCATCGCCGCCGTCATCAAGGATCATGTTTGCGCCGTCATCGAACAGGAAGGATTTGTCCAGATAATCCCAATGTTCTTCTAGTGTCTGGCCCTTGATCGCAAAAACCGGCGTGCCACCTGCGGCAATGGCGGCGGCAGCATGATCTTGCGTGGAATAGATGTTGCAAGAGGCCCAGCGCACATCTGCGCCCAGCGCGACAAGTGTCTCGATCAGCACGGCCGTCTGAATAGTCATGTGCAAAGAGCCAACGATCCGCGCGCCGCTCAAGGGCTGGCTTGCGCCATATTCCTCGCGCAGTGTCATCAGCCCGGGCATTTCGGTTTCCGCAATCGCGATTTCCTTGCGCCCAAACTCGGCCAGTGAAATGTCCTTGATAATGTAGTCCTGTGCCATCTGCCGAATATCCTTTGCGCCGATGTTTTCTGCGCTGCGACATAGCACTGGCCCCCAAGGCAGGCAAGAGAGCGCCGATTATGGACATATCGTGATACGCTCGGGCCTTTCATTCCGCCTTTTGTGTTGTAGCTTGCACCATGTTCTGCATAAACTTGGAAAGCGGTAAGCATGGATAATAAGTGCGAACAGAAGTGACCAGGGAAAGAAATTGGCTGGACAAGCAGCCAAGCGCGGTCGCGGTTATGTTGACCGCCTTCTTGACCATTGGCCTGCCTGCGCAAGCATTTGAGACATTGGAAATCACCTTTCAGGGCAGTGACAGCGCGTTAGAGGGAGCGCTGCGTCGTACATCGCTGTTGCAAGCCGCCAAAGACGAAGGTGTCGTCGATCCGTTCGAGGTGTTCACCATCGCACGCGCCGAATACGGCCAGTTGATCGGCACCTTTTACGAAGCGGGATTTTACGCGCCGCAGATCAGTGTGCGGATAGATGGGCGCGAAGCGGCAGAGATTTCGCCCTTGAATCCCCCTGATGCAATTCGCCGGATTGACCTTGTGCTTGTTCCCGGGCCTGCTTTTGTCTTTGGGCAAACCCAGATTGGCCCTTTGGCGCGCAGGACAGAGTTAAACGGTGATTTCACCGCTGGCAGCCCCGCGCGCAGCACTGTTATCCGCGAAGCAACATCCGATGCGATTGACGCCTGGCGTGACCGGGGCCATGCCAAAGCGCAGCCCGATGACCAGCAAATCACCGCGCGCCATCCGCCGGGTGAACTGGATGTCGCCGTTCGCATAGCGCCCGGCCCGCGCCTTCGGTTTGGGCAGTTGCGCCCCGATGGACAGCGACGGACCCGTGCGCAGCGGATCGTGGCTATCGCGGGTCTGCCAACGGGAGAGGTGTTTTCCCCCCGTGATCTACAGCGTGCCGCCGAACGCTTGCGCCGCACCGGCACATTTGCGTCTGTCGCCTTGCGAGAGGCTGATGAAGCGAATCCCGATGATACGCTGGATATCAATGCGTCTGTCGTCGAAGCGCCGTTGCGCCGGATCGGGGCCAGCGTAGAATTCGACACCGAGGCGGGCGGCAAGCTTGGTGCATTCTGGCTACACCGCAACTTGTTTGGCGGGGCGGAAAGGTTCCGTGTTGAAGGTGTTGTCGGTGGTATCGGTTCACGTAGCGGCAAGCTGGACTATCGTCTCGTCACGGAATTTTCGCGCCCTGCGACCTTTACCCCGGACACAACGCTTAATATTGGCACCCGCATCGAGACTGAAAACGAATCCGATTTTGAGGCCAAGCGCGCGCGCGTGGATGTCGGGTTGGTGCATCGCTTTAGTGACGAACTGACCTTTGGCGGCGGTGTCGGCGTCCTGTTTGAGCGCGCGGATTTCGGGCCGGGCTTGGGGCAAAGCCGGGACTTCAAACTGCTGTTGCTTCCGCTGGATGTGACATGGGACAGGCGCGACAGCGAACGCGCGCCGACGCGCGGGTTTTATGCGCGCGGCGAGTTGATGCCATTTCTGGGGCTAAGCGGGACCGATAGCGGCGCGCGTGCCTATGCCGACCTGCGCGGATACCGTGGGCTTGGGCAGGATAATGGTGTTGTGTTTGCAGGGCGTGCACAGCTTGGGGCTGTTGTTGGCGCCGCAATTGACCGAACCCCGCGGGACCTGCTGTTCTACTCGGGCGGTGGGGGTACCGTGCGCGGGCAGCCTTTCCGCTCGCTGGGTGTGACCAGCGGGGGCGTGGATTCAGGTGGGCAGGGACTTGCGGCACTTTCGGCAGAATTGCGTGTGCGCGCGACGGACAGCCTTGGATTGGTTGCATTTGCTGATGCGGGCTATGTCTCGGAGGGGGCATTTTCTGGTCAATCGGACTGGCATGCAGGGGCCGGGCTGGGCGTGCGCTATGATACGCCCGTGGGGCCGTTGCGTCTGGATGTAGGCTATCCCGTTGCGGGTGATACCGGGCGCGGGTTCCAGCTATATCTGGGCATCGGGCAAGCGTTCTGATGAAGATGTTTCGGTACATCGTCACGTGGTTTTTCTGCCTCATGCTCGTGCTGCCACAGGTCGCTACTGCGCAAGAGAGCGAGAGCGAAAGTGTGACCGAAACACTGCTGCCAAGGGCGGGTGAAAGTGATGTCGGCTATCTGACGCGCTTGCTGCAAGACGGCTTGTCTGCAAGCGGTCGCGAAGTGCGCATCGGTGGCTTTAGCGGCGCGTTATCGTCGCGGGCGACTTTCGAGCAGATGAGCATTGAAGACGATGAAGGCGTCTGGCTTTTGGTGGAAGGGGCCGCGTTGCAATGGAACCGCTCTGCTCTGTTCCAGCGTCGCATTGAGATTGCCGAAATATCTGCTGAACGGATTACCATTCTACGCGCGCCAGTCGGTGAAGAGAGCGAAGGCGGAGACTTGGTCAGCCTCCCCAGTTTTGAACTGCCGGAATTGCCGCTTTCCGTTCGGCTGGACCAGTTGCAGGTCGACGAGGTTGTGCTTGGTCCCGCGCTGTTCGGGCAAGAGTTGCGCGCCAGTGTCAGCGGTTCCGCCGCCTTGGCCGATGGCGAAGGAGAGGCGCGCTTGCAGATTGACCGCATAGATGACGTGGCGGGCCAGTTCCGGCTGGAAGCGGCATTTTCCAACGTCACGCGCGTTCTGGGTCTTGATCTTGCAATCGAGGAAGATGCCGGTGGCCTTGCGGTGACGTTGCTGAACATCCCCAATAGCCCATCAGCTGCTTTGACCATTGCAGGCGAAGGGCCAGTAGAAGATTTTTCAGCCGATATTACACTGGCTACAGATAACCAGCCTCGCGTTGAAGGTCAGTTTCAGTTGCAAACAACCCAACCCGGTGTGGCGCAGGCTGTCACGCTGGACCTTGCTGGCGATCTGCGGCCCTTGCTGCAAGAAGAATTCCACCCGTTTTTCGGAGAGAACAGCCGCCTGAGCACACGCGCAAGGCGCTTTGACGATGGCAGCCTGTCGCTGGATGATCTGGACATTCGCACCGAAAAGCTGGGCCTGCGCGGGCGTATGCAACTGGGTGTCGATGGGTTGCCGCAGCTCATAGATTTGCGCGGCGAAGTGCTCGCGCGCGACGGCTCTCGGGTGTTGCTGCCTGTTCCTGGCGGACAGACCAGCATTGACGAGGCCGAATTGCGCCTGGCTTTTGATGCATCCGAGAATGAAGACTGGGAATTGGTGTTGGACCTGCTGGGGTTCGACAATGGTGATTTCAAGGTTGAAAGCCTGTTCATCAACGGGCTTGGCCGGATCACCGCCGACGGGTTTGGCGAAGATATCGACGTGATCGATGCGCTGATAGACTTCTCAGCGCTGGGGCTGGCCGCAACTGATCCGGGCCTGAACGAGGCGTTGGGGCCGTCGGTTTCAGGTTCTCTCGCGTTGATCTGGCGCGAAGATATGCCGTTGCTTTTGCCCGGCTTTCAGCTTGAGGGCCGCGACTATGCTGTGAACGGGCGTGCGCGGCTGGATGATGGTGTGATATTTGCGAATACTACCGCAGAATTCCGCGACGTCTCGCGGCTATCAACGCTTGCGGGTCGCCCCCTCTCCGGCGGGGTGCAGGCGCAGGTTGACGCGACACTCGGCCCGGAGCGCGACCGCTTTCTTGTCGCTGCTGAAATATCCGGGCTTAATCTGACACTGGATCAGCCAGAGCTGGACCTTCTGCTTGCAGGTCGCAGTCAGATCACACTCGACGCCCACGGTGCTGACGGGCAGATAACGCTGCGCCAGCTGGAAGCGACGGCCCGGACGCTCCGCGCCGATCTGCGCGGCCAGCTTTCGGATGACGATATCGAGTTGCGTGGCGAAATTGATTTTACGGATCTGTCGGTCCTCGGAGAGTCCTACGGTGGCGCGCTGGATGCGCAGCTTTCGCTACGCGGCCCCCGCGAACGCGAGGCGCTGACCATTGAAGCGGTCGCGCGCGATCTGACCATAGGCCAGCCAGATGCAGACCGTTTGTTGCGGGGTGAAACGCGCCTGACAGTGGATGGGCGGCGCGATGGCGCAGCCTTTGATCTGGGCAATCTGCGCGTCAGCAACAGTGCTATCACGTTAGAGGCGGATGGCCGTTATGAGGCAGGCGCCTCGCGGTTGGAGGTCAGCAGTACACTGCCAAATCTGGGGGCAATTCGTCCCGGCTTTGGTGGGCGTATCGTGGCCGAGGCCAGCTTGCGCGAGGATGGGTCAGAGCGGCGCGTCGGACTAGAGGCCACTGCGACCAATTTGCGGCTTGGGGCTGCGGCGGCGGATGGCCTTTTGACCGGGACGCACCGTTTGAACGCCAGTCTGGTGCAGCGCCCCGATGAGGTGCTTCTGGAATCGCTGACGCTGAATGGCCCGCAGGTCAATGCTACAATCGCTGGCCGTATCGCCGATGGTCGCCCCGCGCTGGAACTTGACGCGCGGCTGAACAATCTGGCGGCGGTTGTTCCCGGAATTGTCGGCCCGGCCACACTTGCCGGAACGGCGCGCGATACCGGGAACGGATATGCGCTGGATCTGGGCGTTACGGGTCCTGCTGGGCTGAATGCGCAGATCGCGGGCGAAATATCGAACGAGTTGCAGGCGAATTTGCGGGCGCAAGGTGGCACAGATCTGGCACTGCTCAACCCGAGGCTAGAGCCGCGTTCGATTCAGGGTCCGGCAGAATTTGACGTTACGCTGAATGGCCCGCTGGCCCTGACTTCACTAAACGGTTCTGCGCAGGCCAATAATCTGACTTTGGTTCTGCCGCAGCAGAACATTCGCCTGACTGATATCGCGGCGCAGGCCCAGATCAGTGCCGGGCGCACTTCGGTTACCCTTTCGGGTCGCTCTGCAAATGGGGGGCAAGTGGCGCTGGATGGCGATATTAACCTTGCCGCCCCGATAACCGGCGATTTGCGCGCCCGGCTTTCAGATTTCCGCGTGGTCAATCCGCAACTGTTCGAGACAGATGTATCAGGCACTGTCGCGATTACCGGTGCGCTGACCCAAGGGCCTTTGATTTCGGGTAACCTGCAACTTGACCGCACCGAATTGCGCATTCCGCGCGTGGGGCTTGCAGGGCGCGGATATATTCCACCGGATATCCGTCACGTTGGTGAAAGCGCCGCCGCGCGCCAGACCCGTGATCGCGCAGGCATCTTTCAGGGCGAAACGCATGGGCGCGAACGCCGCCCCGCCTCGCTTGATCTGACGATAGACGCGCCCAGCCGTATCTTCCTTCGCGGGCGCGGACTGGACGCCGAACTTGGCGGCACTCTGCGCCTGACGGGAACAACGGCAGATGTCATCCCAATCGGGCAATTTGGCCTGATCCGGGGCAGGTTGGACCTGCTGGGCAACCGCTTCACCCTGAACGAAGGCTTTGCCAGCCTTCAGGGCGATTTCGTCCCCTTCATTCGCCTTATCGCTTCGACAGAGCGCGATGGCGTGATTGCGCAAATCGTCTTGGAAGGGCGCGCGGATTCGCCCGAGATCCGGTTTGAATCCACCCCACCCTTGCCGGAAGAAGAAGTCGTCTCATTGCTGCTATTCGGGCGCGGGTTCGAAACGTTGTCACTGTTTCAAGCCGCACAGCTTGCCTCTTCCTTGGCGACCTTGTCAGGGCGCAGCGAAGGGATCATGGAACGCTTGCGGCGCAATATCGGGCTGGATGATCTGGATGTGCGTACCGATGAAGACGGGGAAACCTCTGTCCGGTTGGGGCGCTATCTGACCGAAAATATTTATACCGATGTCGAGGTCAGCCCGCAGGGCAGCAGTGAAGTGTCCATCAATATAGATCTTTCACCTTCACTGACCGCGCGTGGTCGCGTAGACAATGAAGGCCGCGTTGGCGTGGGACTGTTTTTCGAGCGGGATTACTGAAACAGGAGATGCAGATGAGCTTTGATGCAACCGCTATGGCGGGCAAGTCCGTGCTGATTACAGGCGCCAGCCGCGGGATCGGCATGGAGGCCGCGCGCGCCTTTGCCGCTGCCGGGGCCAAGGTCGGAATCGCAGCGCGCAGCATCGATGCGCTGGATGCGCTAGCAGCGCAGACAGGGGCTATACCAATAGAATGTGATGTGGCCGACTATTCGGCCGTTGAACGGGCGGTGGCGCGCATGTGCGAAGACTTCGGGCGACTGGATGTTCTGATCAACAATGCGGGCGTGATCGACCCGATCGCGCCGCTGTCCAGTGTCGACCCGGCCGAATTCGGGCGGTTGATCGACATCAACCTGAAAGGTGTCCTGCACGGGTTGCGCGCGGCCATGCCGGTCATGCAGGCGCAGGGTGGGGGCAGTATTATCACTGTCGGATCAGGTGCCGCGCATAATCCTCTGGAAGGCTGGGGCGGTTATTGTAGCTCAAAGGCGGGCGCGTGGATGCTGACCCGCGTGGCCGACATAGAGGCGCGTGGTCGCGGTTTGCGTATCATGAGCCTGTCGCCCGGAACGGTTGCAACAGAGATGCAACGCACGATCAAAGAAAGCGGCGTCAACGCGGTAAGCCAGTTGGATTGGTCAGCGCATATCCCGCCGGACTGGCCCGCTAAGGCATTGCTTTGGATGTGCACGCCGGATGCCGACGACTGGATCGGGCGCGAAGTGTCGCTGCGCGATGAAACTATCCGCCGCCGGCTGGGGCTGTCGGCATGATCCGGGTTGCGCAGGACGGCGCGATCTGGACCCTGACACTGGACCGGCCAGACAAGGCCAATTCCCTGACCGCCGAGATGTTGCAGGCGTTGTGCAATGCAGTGGATGACGCGACCCGCCAGCAAGCCTGTGCAATAATTCTGACGGGGGTTGGGCGTGTTTTCAGCGCCGGGGCTGATCTGGTTGAGGCACGCGCGGGGCTTGCCACTTCGCCCCTGTGGGAAGACCTGTCTGCACGGATAGCGAAAGCAGAATGCCTGACCATAGCCGCCCTGAATGGCACGCTTGCAGGGGGTGCATTCGGAATGGCGCTGGCCTGTGACCTTCGGCTTTGTGTGCCGGGCACGAAGTTCTTCTATCCGGTGATGAAGCTGGGTTTTCTGCCGCAACCCTCGGACCCCGGCAGGCTGGCTGCCCTGATCGGGCCAGCACGCGCCAAGATGATCCTTATGGCCGGTGCCCGCATAGAGGCGGAGGAGGCGCGCGACTGGGGTCTGATTGACCGGATCGTTGCCCCAGACGACCTGATGGAAGCGGCGCGGGCACTTTGCGCCGATGCACTATCGGCGCAACCGGCCCATGTCGCCGCGATCAAACGGCTTGTTCCGTGATTTGCCCTTTTCCGCGCGCATTCCCGCCGCTAGAAGCTTTGGCATGAGGAAGGGTTTAGGCTCATTTGCGGCTTTTGCATTGGCTTTTGCCATTGCGCTGTCCAGTATCGGGCACGCTTCGGCGCGCAATCAGGCCCATGGTGCGCAAACACTGGTTATCTGCACGGGCTACGGGCTTGTGCGCATCATCATGGATGCCGACGGTAATCCGGTCGAGCAGACCTTGCCTTGCCCTGATTGCGTGGTCACGCCCGTGGCGCTTCTGGAAGAACCTGAAGATTGCGCCCAAAATCATGCGCATCGCCGCGACAGGCGCGATATCTTCGGGCCGATCTGGTTCAGCGCGGCGGCGGGGTATTGGCATGAACCACGCGGCCCCCCGCGCCTTGTCTGAGAAGGAAGCCAATCAAGTTCAGACAAGGAAAAAACAATGAAACGAACACTTTTCTCGGCAGCATGTGCTGCTACTTTCGCGCTGCCTGCACTCGCCTGTGACGGGTTGCAGATCGAAGACCCCTATGCGCGCGCCTCTACCGCGATGTCGCAATCTGGCGCGGCATTCATGCGCTTTGTCAATCATGGTGATGCGGAGTGTCACCTGATTTCTGCACAATCAGATGCCGCACAGCGGGTCGAGTTGCATACCCATATTGAGGATGACGCGGGCGTTATGCGTATGGTTGAGGTGACCGAGGGTTTCGTCATTCCAGCACATGGTGAATATTCGCTTGCGCGTGGCGGGGACCATCTGATGTTTCTGGGCCTGAACCAGACATTCAATCAGGGCGATGAGATCAGCGTCACGCTTAGCTTTGTTGAGGGGGATGACATGGAGATTGTCATTCCTGTGGACCTGGAGCGTGCGCCGGATCATCAGCCCTCTCATGGTCATAGCCATAGCCATTCGCACGACTGACAATACACAGGACAGGGGCCGCGACCGTGGCCCCTTGTTCGACTGTGTTGGGAGGGATGAGTTGATACAAGCAAAGCGCGTCATCTTCGTTTGTCTGGGGAATATCTGCCGGTCGCCCACCGCACATGGCATTTTCCGCGACAAGGCCGCGCAAGCTGGTCTGGATGTTGTCATCGACAGCGCAGGAACAGGGGACTGGCATATCGGCAGCCCGCCTGACACACGCGCGACGCATGCGGCGCAAGCGAGAGGCTATGATCTCTCTGATCTGCGGGCACGCCAGTTCACCGCCTCAGATTTCGATCAGTTTGATCTGATCCTTGCGATGGACAGGGCTAATATGCGCGCAATAGAGGCGCTGCGTCCCGCAAAAAGCATGACGCCTGTGCTATTATTCCGTGAACTTCTGGGTCAGCCTGATAGCGACGTGCCCGATCCCTATTTTGATGGATCGTTCGATCATGTTCTGGACCTGATCGAAGAAGGTGCCGACGCACTCTTGGCAAGGATGAATTAGGGGCAAGGCCGAACACAGCGCTTGCCCTTGATTGTGTCTATTCAAACCTTAGCGGCCCGTACAAGACTGTTCTGCGGCATCGCCAAAGGCACGGTAGCGCGCCCAGAACGCGTTATCGCGGTCGCTTTTGGACATTCGGACATCTTGCGCAAGTTGTGGGTCGCGAAAGAAGCTGGCGGCGCGGCGCTGTTCAGCGCGTGTAAGCGTGCGCTGCGCGACAGAGTCGATGCAGCGGCACAGCGAACGCGTAGCCTGAGCGCGGTCTGACCGCAGGCATGCGGTTTCAAGCGGTCCAGCGCTTGCCGGCGCGGGGATCAGCGGAGCGGCCAGAATGACCATGGTTGCTGCGAGAAGTGTCTGTTTCATAAAGCCCTCATCAGGTTTCATATCCTGTCATGTTGCCCCGGGTCGTTATGGTGCCCGGCTCATTGCGATTAACAACAAAACTGCCTCGATTATGTGGGTCGAACAATAGCAGTAATATGCCAGCATTCGCTAATAGATTCTGAACCTTGAGGCGATTTGCCTCATTGTGTCACATGCGCAGGGCAAATCTTGCGGCTGTTGTGAAAATAGCCACAATCTGTGGCGTAGTGGTTTTCTGTTGCGTCATATGCTGGCGGCATAGCGGGTCAAACCGGACAGGTGCGGCAGTGATTCGATTCTGCTTAGCCGCGCCACTCAACCCCGGCGACGAAGCAATCTGACAGCAGCGCGAACCGACCGGCAAAGGGCGTGTTGGTTCCGATTCCCGGTAAATCCGGCAAAAGCCAGCCTTCGAAGAAATTCCTGCCAAGATCAATCTTCACCTCAACATCCTGATAGGTGACCGTGGTTCCTGTGATCTGGAATTGCGCCTTGTAGGCTGCCGCTTTGATACATTTGAGAAGCATGGCAAAATGGCCGCGCTGAGAGGGGCCAAGACTGGCAAGCCAGTGCATTTCCGAAATTCTGGACACTTCAGGCCAGCGCGCTGGCTCTAGCGCAATGGCAGGACCAATTTTCAGACCCAAGGCCAGAATGTCGGGGTCATCAGAGACAACAGCCAGGGAATCGTGGACAGAATGTGAGATTGATCCCGTCATGCCGGGCGGCCAGATGGGCGCCTGCGCCTTGCCTTGCAGAACCGGGCGGGGCACATGGCCCAACTGTTCCATTGCGGCATGTGCTGCGGCGCGACCTGCACCAAATTGACGTGCGCGCACAGCCCCTTCGTGTTCGATCGCCAGAACTTCATCCCCGATCAGGCGGGACATTGGCGCGCGCGGGTCCGCCCACGCCATCAGCACCCTGTCCCCGAAAAGCGGGTTTGCAAACTCTGAATACGCAAAACGTTGAAGCATCATGACATGCCGTACCTTTCAACCAAACACCTCAAGCACGGTTCAAGGACAGCATCTTCGCAGTCTGTCATATGCCCAAGCGTAATCCTGATGACATGCGATAAGGGAGAAAATATGGCGCGGGTGGGCCTTTTTTGGTAACAGACAAACCGCGCTATGTACGGCAAGGCAGCGGCATCGCCAACCTTAACCGACAGATTGGCGCGAAACCTCTGACGCGGCGATAAGTGCTTGCTCTAAAACGAATTCGTCGCCGATATGGTTCGCCAAAATCAAGATCAGCCGGGCATTCAACGCATCGCTATCTGCCTTGGACAACCCATCATGCACAGCCGTAAGATTGGCGTAAAACCTGTCCGCGTCAGCCAGATTTCGTGTGAGGTTCAGATCAGGCATTCCAGCCTCCTTGTTGCATAGCGACAGAACGTCGCAATGCGGTTTCGATTGCCAAGGCATCGTGATTTGGCCAACGCGCCGCAACGTGATGATCGGGGCGGATAAGATACAGCGCGCCGGACTGGGCACCCAGAAGCCGCTTGGCAAGAATTGGGTTGTCCTTTGCACTCAGAGGAAGCACCGTAACCTCTGCTTGGTTCGCGGGTTCTGGACAGGGCGTGTCAATGGCAAGCAAGGTAAAATCACGGCCAAGCGCGTCGAGCAGCCAGCCATCACCAAGGGGGGCGTCTGGCAAAGGCGCGCCGGGTCGGGCGCATGCTGGCATCTCCGCGCTATCCTCGGTGTTCAGCGGACCGTCGTCATAAATACAGGGCACAGATAAGCGCCCGGAATTCACCATAGGGCGCGCGAAATCATGACGCGCGGCAAGATCCAGCACTGCATCGCGGAAGACGCGACTGATCTCTGATTTGGGGGTGATGAATTCGGTCGATCGGGTTGAATTCATGATGTTTTCATCTGCGCCATAGACGCGTTCCCAATCATAGCTGTCCAATAGCGATTCGGGTGCACTGCCATCCAGAACCCGTGCAAGTTTCCAGCACAGATTGTCGGTGTCCTGTAGACCGGAATTGGCCCCACGCGCGCCAAAGGGCGATACCTGATGTGCAGCATCACCCGCAAAAATGACGCGGCCATGGCGAAACTTCTCCATCCTGCGGCATTGGAAAGTGTAGATCGAGACCCATTCCAACTCGAACTCCACATCCTCGCCCAGCATCGCTTTCAGTCGTGGAATTACGCGTTCGGGCTGTTTCTCGGCCTCTCGGTCTATGTCCCAGCCCAGTTGCAGGTCAATGCGCCAGACATTGTCGGGCTGGCGGTGAAGCAATGCGGATTGGCCGCGATTGAACGGCGGGTCGAACCAGAACCAGCGTTCGGTTGGGAAATCGGCCTTCATGACCACATCGGCTATCAGGAAATTATCTTCGAATACGCGGCCCACGAAATCCAGCCCCATCATGCGGCGTGTGGGGGAATTCGCGCCATCACAGGCAATCAGCCAGTCTGCTTGCAATTCATAGGGGCCTTCGGGGGTTTCAACCTCCAGCCGGACATGATCGGAATGGCGGCCAATCGCTTCGACCCGGTTGCGGCCGCGTATTTCGATGGGTTTTCCTTCGGCGGCCAGCGCCTGCGCGCGTTCGACCAAAAACTGTTCCAGATAATATTGCTGAAGATTGATGAAGGCAGGGCGTTTGTGCCCCTCTTCGGGCAGCAGGTTGAATTCGAAAATATCGCGCTCGTCAAAGAACACCCGGCCCTTGTTCCATGTCACGCCGGTTTCGGCAGCAATATCCCCACAGCCCAGCCGGTCCAGAATTTCCAGCGTGCGCTTGGAAAAGCAGATCGCACGAGAGCCGGAACTGACGCGGTCATTCTCATCCAGCACCACAACTGGCACGCCCCGCTGCGCAAGATCAATCGCGGCCGCCAGCCCGACCGGCCCCGCACCCAGAACAATGACCTTGTGACGCGCTGGCGAGGCAGCGTCCTGATCCGGGTGGCGCGAATAAGGGTATAGCGGCGTCTCAAAAATCTTGGTCATGATCCCTCGCTGTCAAATACGGGTCAAGCTGAACACAGGCTGCGGATGCGGGGCAATGACTCAGGTCAAGCCCCGCTACGCAGGGGTTTCATTCCTGAAGGGCCTGCCACATCTCCAGATCGCGCGCGGCTGTCCAGATGCGGGGGGTGTCGATGCCGCGCGCCTCGTCATAGGCGCGGGCAACATTGAAGGGCAGGCAATGCTCGTAAATCGCGTAATCGGCAAATTTCGGGTCACATGCGGCGCGCACTGCGTCCCACGCATCTTTCAGGCTGCCGCCGCGCGCGGCCACTTTCGCAGCGGGCGCATAGGTCGAGGCGACGAAGTCTCGTGTATTTTCAATGGCGGTATCGACCATGTCGCGCCCCATCAGCGCGTCACCCCGGCCCGGCGCGATGGCATCCACGCCATAGCCCTTGATCGCGTCAAGCGTGCCGCCCCAGTCATTGAAATGCCCGTCACCGCAATAGCAGGCAGAGTGATATTCGACGATATCGCCGGTAAACATGACATTCTCATCTGCCACATGGATCACGATATCACCTGCCGTATGCGCGCGGCCCAGATGCATCAGGTCAACGCGGCGGGTGCCCAGATAGACGCTCATCCGGTCCCGAAAGGTGGTGGTGGGCCATGTCAGGCCGGGAATGCTTTCATGGCCCTGAAACAGGCGGGGGAAACGCTGAAACTCGCTGTCCCAGTCTTCTTGCCCGCGTTCGACAACCATCCCGCGCGCCATATCCGACATCAGGATTTGTGGCGCGTCATAGGCCGATGCACCCAGCACGCGCACGGCATGGTAATGGGTCAGCGCCAGATGGCTGATCGGTTTGTCGGTAACGCCACGAATGCAGTCGATCACCTTTTGCGCAAGGCGCGGGGTTGCCTGCGCCTCGATCACCATGACACTGTCATCGCCAATAATGACGCCGGAATTGGGGTCGCCTTCGGCGGTGAAGG
>SLAT01000226.1 GCA_007126715.1 Roseinatronobacter sp. | reverse complement strand
CGCTGTGGTCTTAACCTTGGGCATCGGGTTGAGCGAACTTTTCAAACCCGTGAATCTTTTCTCAAACGCGACCCAAGTGCTTATAGAGGCAATGAAAGCTCAGGGTGTAAAACGTCTTGTTTGCGTAACCGGCTTTGGGGCCGGAGATAGTCAGGCAAGTATAGGTCCACTTCAGCGCCTCCCCTTTAACATTGTTTTCGGCTACGCCTATGAAGATAAAACTCGTCAGGAGAAACTGATAAGGGATAGCCCCCTTGACTGGACAATCGTGCGGCCGGGTGTCCTGACGAATGGCCCAAGAACAGGACGCTACAAAGTCCTTCGCAAGTCGTCAGAATGGCGGAACGGGATTATTTCGCGTGCAAATGTCGCAGATTTTCTTGTTCGGGAAATTGAAGAGGCGAACTGCCTTCACCAGACGCCAGTTCTGGTTAAGTGATGCTGTCTTCGGTTTTGCCGATCGGGCAGAACCATGCGCGGGCTCCTCTCTATCTTTCGTGCTTTCTGCGCTACATCAGTGACGACTTGTAGATGTGCAGACGAGGCGACCTGCGAGAGTTCCAGAGAAGACGCGATCTGCTTTGGGAAAAGAGCATTGTCAGCTTTGTGCTTGCTGTGTGCATGTCCTGCGCCGCGCCAAAACGGCGCACCCTCATTTCATTCTGAACTGACGAACATGGTCATGCGTATCCTTGTCAACAGAGGAGAACGCGCATGCAACTTGATATCCGAGATGACCGTCAAACTGCCCGCCTTGCCATGAAAGCTGAAATGCTGGATGCAGAGACCGAGTGGGCGCTTGCCCGCGCTTGGCGCGATAAGGGCGATGAACGGGCGCTGCACCGCCTGATAAATGCATATATGCGGCTTGCCGTCTCGACCGCCTCAAAATACCGCCGATACGGCATGCCGATGAATGACCTCATTCAGGAGGCAGGAATGGGGCTGATGAAAGCGGCAAACAAGTTTGATCCAGACCGCGAGTTGCGCTTCTCGACCTATGCAACATGGTGGATCCGCGCCAGCATTCAGGACTATCTGATGCGAAACTGGTCGATGGTGCGTGTCGGGTCCACCTCGAACCAGAAATCGCTGTTTTTCAATTATAAGCGCGTGAAGGCAAAGTTCGAGCGAGAAGCGCTGGCCCGCGGAGAGGAGATCAATAGCGCCGAAATCCGCAAATTGGTGGCAGTCGAATTAAAAATACCGCTGCATGATGTGGATTTCATGGATGGCAGGCTTGCAGGCAGTGACTTTTCGTTGAATGCGATGCAATCGCAGGACGAGGACGGGCGCGAATGGATCGACTCTCTCGCAGATGATGCAGAGCAGGCTGAGGCCAAAGTTGAACAATCACACGATCGGGCCCAACTGCGCGAATGGTTGCTTCATGCGATGGCGCGTCTGTCGGAGCGTGAGCGGTTTATCGTGCGCGAGCGCATGTTGCTGGAAGAGCCGCGCACATTGGAATCTCTGGGCGAAGAATTGAACCTATCGAAGGAACGCGTGCGCCAGATACAGGTCGTGGCATTTCAGAAAATGCGCTCAAGCCTTGAAGGACGCTCTGAAGAGGTGATGAGCGTATTGGCGTGAATGTAAAGGGTGTGGCTTTACCCATGCTGGCGCGCGGAACATCGTGGCCGTGCGTTGGTTTCAGCCGCGCTTTCTGCATTCTATCTTAATTCGTAATAGCTACGTCATGGCGAGCATCATGTGTTCAACACGATGCTCGTCAAAAAAGGTTACCAATGCCGCGTACCCGGTGCCCCTTTGATCAGTCCGTCAAGGTTTGTCGTGACCCAGCCACCATAAAAGTCGCCCGGTTGCGGAATGACGCGAAGGTTTCCAACCCAGACTTCATCCATCATCCCGGCATAAAAAGCCAGATACCCCGCCAGTTCTGAAAATCCATCTGTGGGAGTATCATAAGCCCAGGCGGCACCGGCGGCGATTTGATCTCCGACAAGCACATCGAAATAGCGCGCTTGTCCTTTCCATTCACAAAAGCTGCTGCGGGGCGATGGGCGCAAGGTGGCGCAGATATCGGCGGGCTGCAGGTAATAGGTGGGCGCGTGAAATGTTTCGAGAACCCGCAATGCCTGCGTTGTTTCGGCCACCAACGCCCCACCCAACCGGATGGTTATATGATGCGGAACCGCTTCCACCACGGGCGGGCGCGGGTAATCCTCTACATTTTCGCGTCCAAGAATGGTCATGCAAGGGCCCCGTCGAGGAACCGTGTCAGAACAAGGCCCGCCAATCCGATATGAGCGAGCGTAATCGCGACCGATAACCCGTGCAGCCATTTGAAGCGTGATGTTGCCTTCGTGTCAGTGGCCCGGTTTATGGCAGGCATCAGAAGTTTGCTGGTTGGGATTGTCGTGACTGCGATCAGGGCAAGGAGTGCCGCGGCAACCCGGTCCGAGGGCAAAACCAGAAAAGCGGCGGCGGCAGAGCAGGAAAGCACGAATATATAAAACAACGGAAAGGCCCGGCGAATGGTCGGGCCTGCTATGTTTGCAGGCAGCGCAGTGAACAGAAATGCCGCAAATCCGAAGGAATAAAGAACCATGCCGCCAAAAAGAATGGCGGTTGCCAACAAAGCGAGTGTCGTCATCTTGGATACTCTAGCGTTTGGGTGGCCCCCAGCGCCACGCTTTGACAGGGCAGGCGCACCGACCAGCCGACTTGCATAGATAGGCGCTGTTTTGCTTCGTTCGACACAGGGCACTCCTTGTGCATTAGATTTCAATACTTGTGTGAACAGGCGCGATACGCGCCTTGGCCTTCCTCAATGCGGTTGCATTCGGGGAGATAGGTTTTGCGGGAATTTGGTCAAACAGCTCGGGGTCGGCCCAAGACTGACCAAGCCTTGACGCAAAAGGCCTAGCGGGAACCGAGCCCAAGCCATTGGTTATGTCACGGCGCGTTGCGCTGTGACGGATCGCTTGCAAAGACCTCTGTCGCTGCAGCTTCGCGTTCGTCGCGCTGACGTGAAGCCGCCTCGGCCCACCATTCAAGCTGTGCCAATGTGCGCCCGACATAGCTGTCCCAGCTTTCTGCATCGGCGACCCATGCACCTGCCGCGTCCAGTGCCTCTTGCGATTTTGGAATATGCGTCATAGCCGAGACAGGCAGACAGCCGAGTTCGGACAAGAAACCGCGCATCCCCATCGCAGCACGCGCGCCGCCCCACTGCCCGGCAGAATAGGTAACAATCGCGCTTGGCTTCCATGAAAACCGCGACGCCCCAAAGTGATTGAGCAGATGCGCCAAAGCGGGACTCATCGAATGATTGTATTCCGGGCTGACCATGACATAGCCATCGGCCCCGGTTATGGCCTGCGCCAACTCGTTCAGGGCTTCAGGTGCCCGCCCTTCGGCAAAGGCGAAATGAGGTTTGAAGATATCTTGCAGATCAAGGTCAAGCGGATCGATAATCTGCACCTTGTGACCACGCGCCGCCAGTAAGCGATGACACATCGTAGTGACCCGAACGCCCAACCGCGCTGGGCGCGGAGGCGTGCTGTCGCGTGCCGATCCAAGAAAAACAAGAAAATCCATGCGCGGAAGGTAACCCACTATAACAAATCCATCAACTCGGGCCGGTCCCCGATCAGGGCGGTTAGTATTGTGCCGAGTCTCTTGTCTTGATCCTCGCCTGTGAAAACGGTATTCCAGAAGACCATTGTATACACATGGCGAGGGTGGAGATGTCTGGCCAGAACCGGGAGAAATTGCCAAGCCTTGTAATGCGTGCGCGCGACAGCGCGATCCTTGTCATCGCGCAATTATGGCCCGGCGAGGATTTCGCCTCCATCGAAGCAAGGCTTGATCGGCAACCCCTGCGCATTCAGGCTGAGGTCACGCTGAGTGTGCTGGGTTATCTGCTTTTGCTGGCATTTTTTGCAGGGCAGTTTGGTCCATTGGGCCTGATGCTGTATTTTGCAGCAGTGCTTGTCACAGTCAGGTGATCGCATGTGCCCCAACGGTGCCACGCAGAGTGAAGCCGCGCGGATCATTGACAAAAATGCGGTCAATTGCGTCTGATCGACGCATACCTAATTCTTGGTATGCAAATGTATCCAATTGATAATAATGTATTTTTTTGAAGGCAGATTGATCTGAAGCCACATTGGCAGCGTATCGCTACCAGTTAACCAATGGAGGCTGACAATGGATATAGCACTTGAATTTCTGACTTTTGGGACAATGGGCTTTGTAATGGTATTCGGGTATTTGCAGTCACGCGCCATGGAAGAACGGATGCGGCGCGGCGGGCCAAAATCCAGCCTGTCCAGAGATGGTGCTGCAGAACGGCTGGCGGCTGTGCGCTCCTCTGACAATAGCGGCCAGTCGTGACACATCCCGGGCGCGCGTGACCAGAGCATTGCAGGTTGTCGGTCCAGCCAATATCGCAACCTATCGTTTCTGGATGATCAAAACGCGCGCCCGAACGATCTAGTTTCTGCCATCTGACACAAGATACTAGATGATAGCACCGAGGGCTTTTGCGGGTGGTCGGTGTTAGCGCGAAGTCGCGCTACGTCGGGCCGCGGTGCGGCGATGCTCACCTGAATCTATAGCGCTTTATGCTGTCTGAATCCGCGAAAGATCAAAACTATGCACTGGTGGTAACCCAATCGCCGTGCCGTGGGGGCGGCCCGGCGCGGTGGCCTTCGACCTTGATTCCGCGCAGGACAACCCAGCGACCGGCAGATTAGTCCCGCAAAGCTGACATTCATGATTAATGGCGTCACCTCGTGTCAGGTGTAGAACATGAGGCAGCCGTGAATATCCGTATTGCACTTCGCCATTTCAAAATCTGGTTTTTGCGGGTTCATTTTAGTGGATTTTTTTAAGACTGACGCTGCTGTAGAAGTATCGTCAATATGAAGGCTTGTAGAAGACATGCCATGATCCCGGCGCCAGGGCGATGCCACTTCCTATGAAGATGGATTGGTCAATAAACAACCCGATACAAACCGACTGCTCTGTGTGATGGGAGCGTGGCGAAGGAGCGCCAATCGAATGGGTTCCGCATACTCATGGTCACTATCGCAGCAGTAATGATCGCCAGAACTGCGCCGGGTCGGGGCAGGGCGGTAGTTGGCGTCCCAACCCCTGTCAGGACAGTCTGGCGCGCATGGCTGCAAGGTCATCTTCCGCCAGCACCATCCTTACGCCAATACTGCCGCCTTGAACCGGTCCTTTGCGCAACTGTGCGTCAACCGCCAGTATCTGCGGGTAGATCGCACAGGCCATTACGATTTGGGTCAGCAGATATTCTTGCGTGGCATAATGCGGTGCAGCGGCAATCTGGTTTAGCTGGATCAATAGCGGGTCATAATCGAAGACCAGCGCCATATCGTCGGCTTCGATCCGCAACAGTTCTGGCGTGATGGTCAGGCTCAGATCCAGGATATGCGTATTCGGAACAGTGGTTCCCGGTGCGTAATGCCCGATAATACAAGGCAGATGCAGATCTCTGATGTTTATTTGTGTGCACTCGGTCATGTTTGGTCTAGTTCGTTCATGTCGATACAGCCTTTCACAAGCTGCTGGGTAAGCAGGTTCTTGTATCGGCGCTGACGCCTGCGGGCCTTTGCGCCAGTTGCGCGCCAGTCAACACGCTTGTCTTGAACGATATCTTCAAGGTCGGCGGCCTGTTCGATCCGCCCGGCATCTGTTGGATAGGTGCGTCTGGGCATCAATATACTCCAAAACCAGTATGGACTGACTCGGGTTTAGAGATGTGCCACGCAGTGCGTTCGGCAAGAGGGCGCTTGCGGAAGTTAT